>NZ_BOQB01000133.1 GCF_018332475.1 Bacillus sanguinis
AAGCCAGGTGAAGAGACAGGAACACCAAGTGAAGGAATGGAAAACGTAGATAAAGAAAAACCTACCTTACCAGAAAAAGGACAAGGTGCGTCTCATGCACAACTTCCAGCTACAGGACATGATATGAATTATCTACCATTCATTGGTTTTGCTCTAGTTTTATTAGGAATACGTCTTAGATTTATGATTAAAAATAGTTAATAGTTTTATAAAAGGCATAAGAGAAATGTTATCTCTTATGCCTTTTAGTTTTATTGTTTAAGCTTCAATAACCTGAAGCATTCGATTTAAAAATGCGGCTGCTTCAGCACGTGTTGCTGTGCCTTTTGGTACGAATTCATTCCGTTCGTTCCCTTTTACGATTCCGTATGCGTAAACATTTTGTAATGCCTTCTTATCGTATGCTAAATCTTGGTCAGTGAATGGTAATTTCATTTCTTTTCTATAGATCCAGTTATATTCCAATGCACGGTCAATCATAATAACAGCTTCATCACGTGTTATTGTAGCGATTGGATCAAATTTATTATTTCCGCGACCATTAATGATACCTGCGCTAGCGGCACGGTTAATTCCATCCACTAAAGATGGATGAGCTTCGTTTAAGTCTGTAAATTTAGCGTTTCCAGCAGGTAATGTTAAAGCTCGCGACATTAAATTTGCAAACTCAGCTCGTGTTACGAGGCGGTTTGGCCAGTAAGAACCATTGCCGTCACCGAACATGATTTTCCTAGCTGCTAACTGGCGAATGTCTTGCTCATACCACCCGCCTGTAATGTCGTCTTTTTCATGAGGGACTTCTGGCGGCGGAATAACATCTTTACGATTTTCATTATAGTAAGCATTCGTGCCCTTTAAGAAAGCATCCCATTGTCCGCGTTGAATCATAAATGCAGGACAGTTTTTTTTGCTCCAAAATTGATGCTTTTGAACGTGATCTAGAGATATGTTTAATTCGTTCATTAAATAAGCAGCTAATTTCCGGGCATTTTCTACCGCTTTCGTATAATTTCCATCACTATTCACAGCAATTTCAATTCCGATAGATTCATAGTTTCCTGTCTTATTTCCAGCATGCCAACCAACTTCATTTAATGGAAGATGTTGATAAATTTCTTTGTCATCTACTGTAAAATGCCAAGATGCTGAACGATCAGTATTTCCGCGGGCTTGGCTATCTAAGTACTTCGCATGATTTAACGCGTTAGCACCTTTACTTGTATTAGCAGTTTCATGAATTGTAATGTATTTCGGTTCCATTGCGTAGCCAGGACGAATGTTCTCATTCCCTTTTGGAACAATCATTTCTTTAAATGTAACACCATAAATGTTATTTGTAGGCAAATTAGATGGTGTGTTGAAGAAAGATACGCTTCTCTTTTCGATAGAACCTGTTTTTTCAAATAATGATGCTTTCGTACCTTCAAATGTAGCTGAAGGAGCATAAATCCATTTCTCAGTTCCGTTCATTTGAATTTTAAACCAATTCCCAGCTTGTTCAGTAGGAGCTACTGTTTGTGGCTGTAATGTCGTTTCTTCTTTAAACGATTGGAAAGGGAATGAATATACTGATGTTTCTTCTGTTACAATTAATTTTTGATCCGAGAGTTTATGAATCTCTTGTACTTCTAAACTATTATTTTCCTTATTAACCCAACCAGAACCAAATTTCGTTTGTATGTAATATGTATTCCCTTTTTTCTTCGTTGCCTTTACTACAGGTTCAGCAATTTCAATATTTGTTTTGGTTTTTAAGTCATTTGCATCGTATAGTGGAAGTTTTGTTGACAAGTGGATAAGATATTCACCCGAGATTTCAAGGTCGTTTTCTTCGTCATGTCTATGCTGTTTTGCATGTTCTTCAATGCTTTTTAAAGCTTGTTCATCCATAGACAATTCAGCAGTTCTCTCTATATTTTCTGCGAATGAATGGGTAGGGGCTACAAATACTTGTAATGCCAAAGATAATGCTAAAATGTTGTAAAACTTTTTTTTCATAGTTGTTTTAACACGTGATAGTCTTTATTGCGTGTTAAGAGTCCTCCTTTATATGTATTTAAATTAGTAGCAAGTACTAATACGTTCTAGATTGTAACAAGAGTATATTCTAATGTCTATACAACTAGGAAAAGTTCGTTAAAAATCAATATTCAGTTTGTTTTAAATAAGATATCTAAATAAGGTAAAACCTTCTGTATTGACCTGCAAACGCCCTTCAAGTAAACTAAAGGGAGTTTGCAAATGAAAAGGTGATAATGTTGTTAATTTCAATTAAAACGTTACAAGATGATCGTTTTTTACGTCCGCTACAAAATATTGGCGGCTTATTTTTTGAAGAGAGTACGATTGGATTTGAACAAGAGGAAGCAAATCTTATCGTTGATATACACATTGAAGAGAATGTGAAAGCATCAGCTCGTTTAACAGATGTTGCGACTGGAAATGTGTATGAAGAAACATTCGCAAAAGATTTATCTGCTTTTACAGATGAGAAAGAGCGTATGAAGCAAGTGAAGCACGTTGTTTCTTATGTATATCTTTCTGTTCTTCAGCAGTTAACGGGGCTTGAACAAAGCTGGGGTATTTTAACGGGAGTTCGTCCGACAAAACTTCTTCATAAAATGCTTCAAAATGGTATGTCAAAAGAGGAAGCACACCAAGAACTTCGTGAAAGCTATTTAATTCATGAAGAGAAAATTGAGCTTCTTCAGCGTATTGTTGATTGCCAATTAGCGGTAGTTCCGGATTTATACCGTTTGAAAGAGGAAGTAAGTATTTATATCGGTATTCCATTCTGCCCAACAAAATGTGCATATTGTACATTCCCTGCGTATGCAATTAACGGACGCCAAGGCTCTGTTGATTCATTCTTAGGTGGTTTACATTATGAAGTTCGTGAAATTGGTAAGTTTTTAAAAGAAAAAGGTGTAACAGTTACGACGATTTATTACGGCGGCGGTACACCGACAAGTATTACAGCAGAAGAGATGGATATGCTGTATGAAGAAATGTATGAAGCGTTCCCAGATGTGAAAAATGTGCGTGAAGTAACAGTTGAGGCAGGTCGCCCAGATACAATTACGCCAGCGAAGCTAGAAGTGTTAAATAAATGGAACATTGACCGTATTAGTATTAATCCGCAGTCATACCATCAAGAGACACTAAAAGCAATTGGACGTCATCATACTGTAGAAGAAACAATTGAGAAGTATCACTTAGCTCGTGAAATGGGAATGAACAATATTAATATGGACTTAATTATTGGTCTTCCTGGTGAAGGGCTAGATATCTTCAAGCATACGTTAGACGAGACAGAAAAGTTAATGCCAGAATCGTTAACAGTTCATACGTTATCATTTAAACGTGCTTCTGAAATGACGCAAAACAAACGTAAATATAAAGTAGCTGATCGCGAAGAAATTACAGCGATGATGCACGAAGCAGAAGAGTGGACGCAAAAGCATAATTACGTACCATATTACCTATATCGTCAAAAAAATATTTTAGGTAACTTAGAGAACGTTGGTTATGCAATGCCGACACAAGAAAGTATTTATAACATTGTTATTATGGAAGAAGTTCAATCAATTATCGGACTTGGCTGTGGTGCATCAAGTAAATTTGTTCATCCGAAGACAGGTGCAATTACGCACTTCGCAAATCCGAAAGATCCAAAATCATATAACGATGGCTTCGTAAAATATACAGAAGATAAACTGAAAATTTTAGAAGAGCTATTTGTATAAGAAGAAAGAGGTTGTTCCGAGTTGGAATAGCCTCTTTTTTATTTTGACAGTTTTTGTCGGTAAGTCGATATATTCGAAAAATCGCTGATATAATTTCACCTACCGCCAAACGGAACCGTTTGTAAAACTATGTCGATAATAATCAGAAAAATTAGTCAAATTATTAGAGGACAATGTCTACTTATAGACGAAATGATAGATTTATGAAAGAGAAAAGGGGGAAATTGTTGGCATGTATATGACGATAGGGAGAATTTTTGATTTATCTGTTGGTAAGTATCCGAATAAAGAGGCGTTAGTGGAACCTGAAAAAAATATTCGTTGGACATATAAACAGTGGGATGAGCAAATAAATAAAACGGCGCATGCCCTATTAGAAGAAGGAGTAAGAAAGGGAGATACGGTATCTGTTTACTTATATAACTGCCGTGAATTTGTAAACGTTTACTTAGCGTGTGCGAAAATTGGTGCGATCTTTAACCCAATCAATTTCCGCTTAAAAGCAAAAGAAGTATCTTATATTCTCCAGGACGCATCCTCAAAAGTCGTTGTTTTTGAAAAAGCAGTTGAGTCAACTGTCGCTATCATTGAACGAGATTTCCCAAATTCGTCTTTTTGGTATGTAGAAGACGATACACCTTCTTATGCAAGTTCTTACCATGAAAAAGTGAATGCAGCCTCTTCTGAGAAAATAGATATCGAAATTGATGAAATGGATTATTGTTCGATGCTGTATACGAGCGGTACGACAGGTCATCCGAAAGGTGTATTACATCGACATCGTGAAATGACTGAGCATAGTATGATTTGTACGTATTTCCTAAAATATAATAGAGATAGTGTTGGGCTTGTCGTTGCGCCTTTATATCATTGTGGCGAGTTAAACGCTGGGATCATTCCGCGCATTCAAATTGGCGGAAAGAATGTTATTTTACATCATTTTGATACGGAAACAGTATTACATACAATTCAAGAAGAGAAGATTACGACGTTCTTTGCAGCACCGACGATGTGGAATATGTTATTGCAAAAAGATTTAACGCAGTATGATTTAACGTCGATGAAGATCGGTATATACGGCGGAGCTGCAATGGCACCGGCATTAGTAAAGGAATGTAAAGAACGTCTTTATATTGATCTTGTTCAAATTTACGGAATGACAGAAATGGGACCAGTTGTTGCGTTTCTCGTAGAAGAAGATCAAATTACGAAAGCAGGTTCAGCGGGAACACCGTGTTTTAGTCATGAAATCCGCATTGTAAAACCAAACGAAGACGCACCAGCAGAACCAGATGATGTATTGCCTCCTTATGAAGTGGGGGAGATTATTTTGCGCGGCCCAACTATGATGGCTGGTTATCATAACCGAGAAGAAGCAAATGCAAAATCGATGTATAAAGGATGGTATCACTCTGGTGATTTAGGTTATTTCGATAAAGATGGCTATTTATTCGTCGCAGATCGTGTGGATGATATGGTAATTAGCGGAGGTGTTAATATTTATCCACGTGAAATTGAAGATTTCCTTCATAGTCATCCTGGTATATTAGATGTTGCGGTGCTTGGTGAGCCAGATGAATTATGGGGAGAACGTGTAGTGGCTGTCGTTGTAAAGAAAGATGAAGCGATTACAGAAGAGGATTTGGAAATATATTGTAAAGAAAGTGATGAATTAGCAGATTATAAACGTCCGCGTCATTATTTATTTGTGGATGAACTACCTCGTAATGCGAGTGGGAAATTACAAAAATTTGTCCTGAGAGAGTCGTTGAAAGGCGCAAAACAATAGGGAGTAGAGCAGTCGTCTATACAGATGAAGCTATCTTTTTTCATAAGAAAAGATAGCTTTATTTTTTTGAAAACGATTGAAAAAATGGTATATATCTTCTATTTAAATCTTCTTTTATTATTATGTAAAAATACTTTTTGAGGTATTGCACTTTGTTTATAAATGCATACCAACCGCTTTAAATAAGGTTTTAATGAATT
>NZ_BOQB01000134.1 GCF_018332475.1 Bacillus sanguinis
ATTTAATAAAATGATAGATAGGGAGCATAGTATATGAATAAAAAAACTATCTTCTTTTTATTAACATGTCTACTACTTATAGCTAGTATTACTTATATAATATGTAACAAACGAGAACCAGTGCCACCTATGTTAGTATGGGAGGGGCAGGAATACTACGTAACGCATGAACCTGCCGAAGCTGAAAAAGTTGGACAAAGGCTCGGAGAAGTAACAAAGAAAATTGAAACAAGTAAAAAGCCTACTAAAAACAGTGAATCGAACACACTACAAGAAAAAACAGAAGTATTCACAATGATAGAAGAAAAAAATCCTCACTCACCTTTAATCATAAAGGAGCCTTATAGTGACGAATATAGAGTAGCAAGACCGATGTTAAAGGTACTATAAAATAAAAAGGAGATTCATATGCAGACAGTAACTTCATATCCACGGTCGTTAAGAAAAATGTTTGTTTTTTTCCTTTGCTTCATCCTTCCACCAATCGGTGCGATTTATATTTGGATGAATAGAGAAGCACTACAAAAGAGAGACTTCATCTTATATGTATTATTTGCTGCTATTAATATATCGCTTTGGGTGTCAATTATGATTTTTGATCGGAGCGTGTGGATGGTAGCGGGGCATTATGTGTTTGGAGCAATTGTTATTGTTTTTTCAAATATGAATAAGAGATAAGCCAGCAATCTTAAAGTTGCTGGTTTTTATTTTGCTATTTATAATGAAGAAACAAATTTTTAATAGAGAGTAGTGGGCGTTAGGAGATGAAAAGCAGGAACGTTTGAAAAAATAGAAACGAATGACTCATCTGTTGAGCGACTCATGCATACATTCAAGGAACAAAACGTAAATGGCGGAGCGGTTATAAGTTGTTTTAAAGTACATAACGAAAATTTTTTCAAAGAAATACCACATTCGAAAGATGGACACGAACACTTCTTTAGAAGAATCTTTAACTCTTTAGATATAATACATAACTTAGAAGAGTTAAAAATACATACATCAGAAAAATATAAGTTTCGTTTTAAAGAGCAGCTGGCAGTCATGCTTGATGGTAGCATTGCCGCGCAAATTTTGTGGGGCGGAGCATATGAAGGGTTTAAGGAACGACCAGTTATCGCAAAGCAATTAGCAGTCAATATATGTCAATATATGTTTCAAGATCGATACGAAGATATTAAAGTGTTCGAAAGCTATCGCCCTTGGACAGATTGGTTTTACGATGTTGCGTGGGATACTACTTGGATGATTCTAGATAGTAAGGAGCAGAAAATGTGGTTCATTTGTGGTACGGATACAGATTGATAGAAGAGGGCCTTGTAGGAATGTTGCAAGGCCCTTTATCTTTTGGAAATGAATAGAAAATGAATCATATAAATGCTATACTAAAAAATGTTTGTAATGTCAGTTTCATACTATTGTATAATGCTGATTTACTAGAAAATATAAAAGGAGAATGAACGTGAAAAAGATACAGAAATTATTACTGTTAATGATGGTAGTAGGATTAACAGTAGGTGTTTTAGCAGGATGTGCAAATCCGAAAGATACTACTGAAGAATTTTTAACAGCAATACAAAAAGGTGATGTAGAAAAGGCTCGTACATTTGTTGAGAGTGACAAGGAATTTAACAAACTAAATGAAAAAACAGATGATGCTGAGGCAAAAGCGATGCTAAGTGCAATTACGAAAAACTTTAAATTTGAAAAGCCTGAAGAAGTATCGAAAAAAGATGACAAAGCAGAAGTGAAAGTGAAAATTACATCTGCCGATTTATCAGTTGCTGTAACAAAAGCAGTAGGAGAAGTTATGCCAATGGCCTTCGCTAGCGCTTTTAGCGAAGACAAAGAGCAATCTGAAAAAGCAATCGAAAAAACGATGACATCATCAATCGTCAAACACTTATCAGATAAAGATGCAATCATGGCAACTCGCGAAGTTACATTGAACTTAAAGAAAAACAAAGATGGCGACTATAAAATCGTTGCAGATGATAACTTGAAAGAAGTATTATTTGCCAATGCGAAGTCTTTAGAGAAGATGTTTGGTGGGAAGTAATTAGCTTAGATAAAAAAAGAGAAACCATATCACGTAGAAGGTTGATATGGTTTCTCTTTTTTATGCCCCCGGAGGGGCTCGAACTCAGGATCTCCATCAACAATCTTTCATGATTATAGCAGGTGATAGAGGATGAAAGTTGTTGTAACACAGTTCCATAGAGATACTATACAGGAAACAGTTGATAGGCATACCTCTTTAGTTTTATTTAGAAAGATAGGATAGGTCTACGTCTACGTATTTAATAGTAGAAATAATTTTGTAGAATGGGACTAGATGATATTAGAGAGTTAGCGCGAATGCATAAGTTATAATTTCAAGTGCCATAAGAGTAACCCTGAGGAGAAAAAGACTTCGGATTTTTAAGATTATATAAAATATTCATAGTTGCGAAAACTCTATTGTGGTAAAATATTCTATATGAAAATTAAAAAGGGGAAAGGCTTATGGGTTTAATCAAAGTTACTCCAGAACGTTTGGAGCAATCTGCTAAGTTGGTACAAGATATAAAACAAACTTTAGACAATATGCACAAAGACCTTTATAACCAAACAGAATACATAGCGTCTCAGTGGACAGGTGCAACAAGTCAAAATTTCTATCAAATGTTTAATGAAGCTAAACCAAAGATTTTTGAAGTTAATAATCTATTGGATAAAATTTCAGAAGAACTCAAACATTCTGCTAAGAAATTTCGTGAAGCAGACCAAATGGATTATATGTTAGCAAAAGCAAAATCTCAAAATGATGTGGAGTATTTGCAAGGGAAAGCAGAATGGAAAGAAGGAGACCGATTTGGTGGGACGTTAGAGGGAGCAGTGGTAGAAGCAAAGAATAGTGTAGGAACAAATGGGGAATTGACAATGAAAGCCTTATCTGGGAAAGTAGATTTAAATATTCCTTATTCTTTTGATGCTGCTAAAGATGATTTATTTGCAGGGAATATTATTGGTGGAAAGATAGAGGGGTCAGTTTTAGAAAACGAATATAGCACAAAAGTTCCTATACTTACTCCTACAGGTTTTGAAATGAAGGATATCAAAATTACTCAAAAGTTCGGTGAAGGAAACTTTGCGTATGGTGTGGATGAATATACACTAAAAAATGCAGCGGAAGTTACTACTAATAAGTATGAAGTAGAGATGGAACTTTTTCATATCCCAGACTTTGTTCCTTTTATAGGAGATAAAGATGTCGTCGTAAAAGGGGAATTGGGTTTGGGAACATTTGGCTATGACTTTAAATTAGGAAAAGAAACGGGATTGTATGTTGGAGATGGTTATGGACTAGGTGGTACCATTAAATTTGAGGATTAAGAGAGGAGCATTTTATATGCAACCATTTAAGGCTGGAAAATATATTACATATGTCGCAATTGCTATATTTCTTGTAGTCGCTATTATGTCTCCTTATGAATTACCTAAAAAGATTGGCTTTATTATAGCTGTTCTTATTTTAGGAGCATGTGCACTTGGTACTAATAAACTTTACGAACGGATGTATAGTAAATTTAAAAATAAATAATACATAATATAAGAGGGGGGAATAAATCAATGAAACTTTTACCAATAGGAACAGTAGTAAAACTAGAAGGTGTAGAACCAATTATTATGATTATTGGAAGAATGGTTATATCAGCAGATAAACGTGATTTTGATTATGTGGGTGTTCCTTATCCAGTAGGCTATCTAGGTGATGAAAAAGTATTATGTTTTAATCATGATAAAATTGTAGAGGAAATGCATAGAGGGTATATGACTGAGAGTGAATTGGTTCTACGTGAGAAATTAGTAGAATTGTAAAAAGAAACGTAAATCTTAAAGATATGATAGGAGAAACAAAATGGGGAAGATAATGAGAATTATTGTAATTATTGGTATCCTTATTCCTCCAGCGTTAATGTGGAGTGCACCTGACATTCCTCTAAATGTTAAACTTCTGTTTACAGGTTTACAACTAACTGTAGGATTCATCGCAGTAGTAGTGTTAGAGGTAATATTTAGAAATCGAAAAAAGAAGAGGGAAAAATAGATATAAAATGTATAGAATGGCAGATAAGAATATTGGTGGTTAATCTTCTCAATAAAAGAAGCTAACAGAAGCAGGGAGAAATCCTTGCTTTATTTTTTGTATAGAATTACTAAGTAGAGCATCATTAAATTAGGATATCTGAGGGGGAGTACTGTAGGTGAAACTGGCAATCTGGTTAAATAAACAGTAGTCTTAAGAGTTATCTCACTCATTTCAACGAGTATAAAAACTATAATTTTAATTACTATACAAACTTAAGTAGCATTTTCTTTTCAGTCCTTTCTCAGCTTTATGGAAACAAAAAGAGGACTCTTTGCTGACTAGAAGTAGTCCTCTGTTAACTTGTGGTGTCTGATGGAGGCCTCCACAGTTTTAGCTTGTGAGAATACCCTCTCAATCCTTGATACTATTAGGTTTTATGACCCCGGAGAGGCTCGAACTCACGACCTCCACCCTGTCAAGGTGGCGCTCTCCCTGCTGAGCTACGGGATCTTCAAAAATAATTATGTATTTGCACTTTTAATCATTATGTTAAAGCAATTATATATAATTAACTGAAATTTTACAATATTTTTATAGTAATCTTTTGAAGGGAAGTATTTGGGATCATGCTAGTCGTGTATTAAGGAATATATAAGAAGAGAATGTAATGAAGAGTGGGTTCGAATAAAGCGGTTATATTATTTTTTTCGATACCAATCCAAAGGCCCCTCATCACTTAAATCAACAAGAAAAGGTAATAAGAAGTGTAAAGGTAAGCTTAAAAGTTCTGGCATAGCGTTCACTGTTTTCTTTGATAAATACTGCCTCCCAAAACAATACGGACAATCTTTTTCAAATGTCACGAGTATCGACCATACATCTTTTACTTTCCATTTCGTTTTACAATATGTACAACGTGCCATTGAATTCCTCCTCAATTTAAGGTGTTTTCTAATATATTCCATTCCATTGTAATAAAGTCAAGTGTATTTGGTGTGATAAAATATAAGTTTTTTGTAAAAAGATAATAAAGCTATTACATTGCATCACCTAAAACAAGCATAACCCCGTTATGAATTTAGGACGGGGGTGTGCTTGCTTAATTTTGAATATAGTGTACTGCGTTATAAATTTAAGGTTTATTCAATGATCGTGCCCGATCGGTGAGGGCTAATTAAAGTTCTACTTTATGTCTGGTTGTTTACACGTTGCCCATATAGCTTCGCGTTAAGTTTGGGAGAACAATTTTTCCATTCTTACTGTATTTTTCGAATAGCTCTGATAGGAGAAAAACAAAGTTTTTATACTCTTCGTCATTTTCTTTCGGAGCATAGGAAGCGGATAAATTCCTTCCTAAAAAACCTTCATAATCAAAAAGTAAATCATTTTGATATTCTTTAAACTCATACTTTCCATCTTTAAAAAAGCTTTTAAAAACTTCTGGCGTTTCTTCTATTCCACCGCTAAATCCTTTGAAATTTGAGCAGGTCTTTTGGCAAATTTCTGCATTCTCTTTAATAATCGGGCTAGTTACATCTCTACTATTCCAAACAAGAGCAACATTTGCCTTTTGTTTCAAAATTCGTTGGCATTCAATTTTGAAAGCTTCTTTATCAAACCAATGAAATGCTTGAGCAACAGTTACTAAATCTACACTATTTTCTTTTAAAGTGGTATTTTCGGCAGTTGCTTTTATTGATTGAAAATGAGGATATCGTTTTAACGATTGCTCTGCCATTTTTCTCATGTCGTCATTTGGCTCAACTCCAATAACATGTAAACCACTTTCGAGCAGCTGGCGGCTAAATATCCCCGTACCTGAACCAATATCGGCCACAATTGGATTCTTATTTATTTCGTTAGCCAAAAGCAAGTAATCAATATATTCATTAGGATAACTAGGGCGATATTTTGCATATATATCGGCCTTGTCAGTAAAATTTTCTGTTGTTTTCACCGTACTACCTTCTTTCCAGCAATATTATGTATAGAAATAGGAACCAAATAGTAATTTCCGCATCAGTCTCTAAGTCTACAACGTAAAAGTTCATCTAAATGGAGCTGCCGTAGTTCTCTTATTCAAATTATACTATTTTGCGTGATATCTTCCAAAAAACCATGATTTCTTATTCATCTAAATGGTCTAATTGTTGAATAATATGACCATTTGTATATCGTACAGGGGTATGTAGGATAAGTGATTTTCATTTTCAATATGCAAATTGGCCAATATATCCTTTTTACAATTTACTTAAAATCATGTATAACAGAGATACATGATTATTTTATAATTATTCAAGAGTAGAGGGAGAATTATTGTAATGGTAAGGAAAACGTTCAAGATGCGTGTATCTAGAAATAGAACGATTTCGATTAATGGCTCGATTCTTGATGTGGATGTTACACATGATGAGTTTTTACAAGAGTTTGTTGAGTGGGTCGATTCTAAAGGTTGGTCGTTTATGGGGATGACAGATGAGATTACGCCGGAGGAAGCTAGTCAAAATTTAATAGATTCATTGATTGATGAGAAGGATAAGAAAGAATAATTCCTTCTTATTTTTTATTGTATATTTATGTTCTTTATCGTAAAAGTATGATATAGTAAAAAACAGTGAATATTCTTCCAATTTAATACAAATTACATATGGATTGGTAGATTTGGTTTTTAAGCTGTGAGAGTATAGTGAAAAGGGAGAGTCATATGGTAAATTTTAAGAAAATTTTGGCTTTTATTACCGTTATTTGTTTATTTTTACTGACACCTATGACGTTGCGTGCTGAGACGAATATTGGAGTGAATCCAGAACAAGTGGCACCACCACCGAAGGAAGGGCCAAATGTTTTTAGTCAGTTTGCAACTACGATTGATGCGAAAACTGGAGATGTTTTGTATGACAAAAACGCACATCATCGTGCATTTCCGGCTAGTATGACGAAAGTGTTAACGGCGATTTTACTTATGGAGCATACGAAGCCAGAGGATCAATTTACGTTTTCACAATTAGCATTAGATCAAGAGAAGAGTAATTATCAAATTGAGTTTCAACCTGGTGAGACAATTAATAGAAATACAGCGCTTATGATTTTAATGGTGCTGAGTGCGAATGATGTGTCGTATGCGATTGCGGAGCGTATTGGCGGAAGTGTTGAGAATTTCGCTAATATGATGAATGAGAGAGCGAAGCAATTAGGGGCTACCGATAGTCATTTTGTAACACCAAATGGATTGCACGATCCGAACCATTATACGACGCCATTTGATATGGCTATGATTACGAGAGGTGTGCAAAAGTACCCTGAGATTTTGCAAGCGATGAATACGAAAAGGACGACAGTTACGACATCTAGGCAGACTGTGTCTATTTTTAATAAATCTACTTATTTTGAAAATCCATTTAGTATTGGTGGTAAGACAGGTTTTACAAATGAAGCGCGTAATACACTCGTTTTATTAAATGAGAAGGATGGAAATCGTATTATAAACGTAGTAATGGCTTCTCAAAGGCCTGAAATTTATGAAGATTTAAAGCAGATGGCGGACTATTCTTTTGGTCAATTTGTGAAGCAAACTGTACTAGATAAACATAGTTGGCATCAAAAGACAACGTATTTAAATAAAGATATTGATAGTGAGCTGGAGCAAAGTGCAGAACTTATGCTTAAGAAAGATGAAGGAAAAAATGTGAGGACGATTTTCCGTGCGGCTTCATTAGATAAAGATTCTTTGTATCATAAAGGCATTCATCGTGGTGAGGTAGTTGGTGCAGTTGATATCACGAAAAACAATCAAACAATTGCGACGGTAAATGTTCTTTCTAAAGAAGATGTTACTTTTGCGATGCCTAAAAAAGATACGGCTACGCCTGAAGTAAGCGAATCAAATATGAAAATAATAAGCATTGGAATAGGTGCCGCTGTATTATTTGGAGCCATTCTATTTGTAGTGCTGCGCCGAAATACAACAGGAATGAAATCAGAAGAAAAATAAATTAGTTGTTAAAAGGCTGTGAAGAGACTTTATCACAGCCTTTTTTTATGTTTAAAATAACTAATAATTGTAAATTTTCTTATTGCATTTATGTTTTGTTCGTTATATTATTTACTTGTGTTCTTGTTAAAGAACAATGATGAATATTGCATACTTCAAATAATATAAAACAACGGAGAGGGAGAGAAACGATGAAATTAATTTGGAAGGTGATTAGCAACGTTATCTCATTTGTTTTATTTGCATTGATGATTTGCTTAGCTTTTGTAGTTATTTCTTCAAAAGCGAGCGGTGGGGATCCAACAGTGATGGGATATCAATTTAAATCTGTGTTATCAGGATCGATGGAACCGACATTTTTAACAGGATCAATCATTGCGATAGAGCCGACGAAAGATGGTTCTAAATATCAAAAAGGCGATGTTATTACTTTTAAAGAGAAAGATGAAAAAATTATCACTCACCGTATTATCGGTGTGAAAGATACAAATGGAAAAGTAATGTATGAAACAAAAGGGGATAACAACAACGGCCCTGATTTAGAACCAGTACTTGCGGAGAATGTCATTGGGAAATATGCAGATATTACAGTTCCATATGCAGGGTATGCATTAAATTATGCGAATTCAAAAGCTGGAGCTGCTTTGCTTCTTATTATTCCAGGAGTCTTTTTACTAGGCTATTCCGCGATTTCTATTTTTAGTGCTATTCGTAGCATTGACGGAGAAAAGAAAGAGAAAAAAGTAGAACAATCCGTCTAGTTCGTTTGGTTATACTTTCCTTTTAGGAAGTTAACAAATATATATATTAAGGGGATATGGACATGACTTTAAAGAAAAAATTAGGGATGGGTATCGCATCAGCAGTATTAGGAGCGGCATTAGTTGGCGGAGGAACATTTGCATACTTTAGCGATAAAGAAGTGTCAAATAATACATTTGCGTCTGGTACGCTTGATTTAGCATTAAATCCATCAACAGTTGTTAATGTATCGAATTTAAAACCTGGTGATACAGTTGAAAAAGAATTTAAATTAGAAAATAAAGGGACATTAGATATTAAAAAAGTACTACTAAAAACAGATTATAATGTAGAAGATGTGAAGAAAGATAATAAAGATGATTTTGGTAAACATATTAAAGTAACATTCTTAAAAAATGTAGACAAGCATGAAACAATCGTAAAAGAAACAACGCTAGATAAATTGAAGGGTGACACACTTACTGCGGTAAATAACGATTTAGCTGCTTGGTTCTGGGATGAAAAAGGTATTTCAGCAGGTAAATCTGATAAATTCAAAGTGAAATTTGAATTCGTTGATAATAAAAAAGATCAAAATGAATTCCAAGGCGATAAGTTACAATTAACTTGGACGTTTGATGCACAGCAAGGCGATGGTGAAACAAAATAATAAGGACAACAAAAAGAGACTATCAAAAATGATAGTCTCCTTTTCTGTTAAAAGGGAAATGTAAAAAGAAACATAATTTCTTATATCATTTTATAATTCACTTTATTATAATAAAGGTATAGTTCTTGATAAAGAACAAGTTGTTCGATAGGAGAGATTAAAATGCTGAAGCCACCTAGCAATTTCAAAAAGATGCTTATATTGCCATGTTTGTGTTCTATTACTTTTTATTTAGGCTCTCAAATGATGACTTATACAGAAGCAGCTTTCGTTCATGAAACGAAAGTAACGGCTACAATTTCTACAGCAAGTATTTTTCCAAAAACAGTTGATCAATTAACAGAACAAGCTAAGCAACATAAGGAAGTTATTTTACGTGAGTATGAAGAGATGAAATCAAAAGTAACTGTCACTTCCACTCAAGAGTTAGAACAGGCGCTTGTTACGTGGAAGCAAGGGCGTGAGAAAATAGTTGCAGAAAGGGAATTGTTACAAAAAGTATATGTATCAATAGAAACCCCTTATAATCAAGTACAAGAAGAGTTAAAAAGTAATACAACCGAATCGAATAAGCAAGTATTCTCGTATGTGAATGCTGGCTTCCATATAGTGAAAGACAATTGTGAGTATGTTGATAAAGAGGTAAAGTTACAGGTGATTGATAAACAAATTCAAGATTTTGAGAAATTACTTGTAGAGGAAACAGCAAAACAAGTGAGTGAGAGTAAGAAACAAGAAGAAGCGAAAAAAC
>NZ_BOQB01000135.1 GCF_018332475.1 Bacillus sanguinis
AAATGACAATTATAATTGACAAATGAAACTATATTATTTACAATTTTAACTAAATAGAACAAATGATGGATTAAGATGATGTTACATACTAAGAGGATGAAGTGTAGTGCTATATTTTATCCGGAATAAACATAGTCTTTGAAAGAGAGTATGAATGAAACTAAGGGGAGGCTTTATACTTTGAGTTTACAAATTCAAAACTTAACGAAACTATTTGGGGAATCAAAAGCAGTTAACGGCTTGCAAATTTCGTTGCCAAAAGGTGAAGTGCTAGGATTACTTGGACGAAATGGTGCAGGAAAAACTACGACAATCAAAATGCTTCTCGGATTATTAACGCCTAATGAAGGCTCTATTACATGGGATGGAAAACCATTTGGGACTAGCGGGATAACAATTGGTTATTTACCAGAAGAAAGAGGTTTATATACGAAAAGTAGAGTAATAGACCAGTTGCGATATTTTGGTAGATTAGAAGGAATGACGAAAAAAGAAGTAGATCTTGCTATTGATCACTGGTTAGAGCGATTAGCAATACCGGAATATAAATTTAAAACGGCAGGAGAGCTTTCGAAAGGGAACCAGCAAAAAATCCAATTAATTGCTGCTCTTCTTCATAATCCGGAACTTCTCATTTTAGATGAACCATTTAGCGGGCTGGATCCAGTTAATGCTGGGATGTTAGCTAGCATTATTGAAGAACAAGTACAGAGCGGAAAGACAATTATTTTATCTAGTCATCGTATGGAACAAGTAGAGGCTTTTTGCCAACATGTATGTATTTTGAAAAAAGGCGAAGCTGTCGTAAAAGGCCAGTTAAGTGATATTAAAAAAGAGTACGGTTTCCGCAATTTAACGATTGAAGATACAGAAGAGAATGAGAAGGGATTAGAATCTATTCATGTATCGTATGAAAAACAACAAGGCCTTCTTTATGTGCAAGTACAAGATGATGCAGAAGCTCTAAAGATTTTACAACAATTGCAAGAACAAGGTGTTACCTTACGACAATTTAAAATGTTAGAGCCGACGTTAAACGAAATCTTTGTAGAGAGGGCGAAATAACGATGCGTAAATTTTCTCACGTATTTTCATTTTATTTTAGAGAAGCGTTTTTATCTAAAAAATCATTAATTACGAGTGCGATTTTATTTTTAGTTGTGTTTGGACTTTTTGCGTTTAATCATTTCACTGCTGATAATGACAAAGGGAAAGATAAATTTGCCGTAGTAACGGAAAGTGATACGTATAAAGTGCAAGAAAGTGATGTAACAAAGTTACTTCCATCTGCTAAAGTAACTGTAGAAAATAAGGATAAGTTTAATGAGTTACGTAAGCAAGTAGAAGATGGGGATTTAGACGGTCTATTCCGTATTACAGAAAAGAATGGTATTCCGGAAGTGACGTATATGTATAGTGGTTTTCCGAGTCAATCAACTGCTACACTTATGGCGAGTTATTTAAAAGAACAATATACAGCGGTAATGATTGAAAAGAATAATGTATCAGTAGAAGTAGCAAAGCAGTTACAGATGGAAATTCCGTTAAAACAAGAGGCAGTAAAGGATCATGCATCTTCCTTTGGCATTGGCTATGTTTTCTCGTTTGCCTTATATATGTTTATTATCGTGTTTGGAACTACAATTGGGACGACGATAGCATCTGAAAAGTCGTCTCGTGTTATGGAGTTAATGCTTCCTAAAGTAAAACCATTAACAATGCTACATGCCAAAATTTTAGCAATTGTTTCTAGTGCTTTACTATTACTTATTACTGCTTCCCTCGGTTTTCTTGTACCATATTTATTGGGTTGGGTAGACCTAGAAAATGCATCTTTAGTGGGACTTGCACTAGACTTTTCTAAGTTGGATGCTGTAGTAATTAGTATGTTCGTTGTATATTTTGTTACGGGCTACTTACTATATGCAATGTTATATGCAGCGGTTGGTGCTGTTGTATCAAAAATTGAGGATGTGCAATCTCTTTCGTTCCCAATTACAATGTTAGGTATAGCAGCATTTTTCATTAGTATTAAATCACTATTTGATCCTAATAGTACATTGGCTGTAGTTAGTTCGTATATTCCATTCTTTACACCTATGGTTACATTTTCAAGGCTTGTAGCGGGTGAAGCAGGAACTGTAGAGATTATTGTGACTTTAGTCATTTTATTGGTGACTATTGCTATCGTCAATATGCTTGCAAGTCGCATTTACGTAAACGGCGTAATGAATTACTCAGATAAAGTGAAATTTAAAGATTTAGCAAAATTCATAAAGCGTCAATAATGAGAGAAAAGCATGATTTCCTATTGAAATCATGCTTTTTCTTTATGTATAAATTAAAAATAGTATATAATAATAAGAGTCGTCTTTTAATAGAATGAATACAAAGGAGGGTGTGCAGATGGGGATTAGTAGTCGTTTTACAGTAGGTGTTCATATGCTGACATTACTTGCGATAGATCGAAACTCTCGCTGTACCTCTGAATGGATTGCCGGTAGTGTGAATACAAATCCAGTTGTGATTCGTCGCATTACAGGAATGTTGAAGAGAGCAGGACTTGTTGATGTACAAGCTGGTAAAGGTGGTACGACACTTGCTCGTGATTTAGAAGAAATTACATTACTTGATGTATATAAAGCAGTGGAAGTTGTAGAAGAAGGACAGCTATTTTCCTTCCATGAAAATCCCAACATTGAATGTCCAGTAGGAGCTAATATTCAATCAGTATTAGAAATTATTTTAATGCAAGCGCAAGAAGCGATGGAAAACGTACTTGCAAATGTAACGGTAGATCAATTAGTTACAAATTTAAAGTCTAAAATGAAAGAGTAAAAAAGCGAGCATCCTCATAATGAGGGCTCGCCTTTTTTTATTCAGAAATATTGAAAATTCTATTTTTCAGTATTTAAAATGAATTTACCTACGATAGCGGCTACGATACCACCAAGAATTGGTGCAACGATGAATACCCATAGTTGAGAAAGTGCTTCTCCGCCAGCGAATAAAGCTGGTGCGATACTACGAGCTGGGTTAACAGAAGTTCCAGTTAACGGAATACCTAATAAGTGAACTAAAACTAATGTGAAACCAATTACTAATCCTGCTAGAGAAGAACTTCCTTTTTTACCTGTTACAGCAACGATCACTAAAATGAATACGAAAGTTAAAATAAATTCAACTAGAAATGCTCCAGATAAACCAAGAGTTCCAAAACCGTTTTGTCCTAAATTATCTAAAGGTGTTTTAGCAGATTTTAAAATTGTTACTAACGTTGCAGTTCCTAATAAACCACCTAAAATTTGAGCTAATACATAATAACAAAGTTCCATAGCGTTCATTCTTTTGTTGATGAACATAGCTACTGATACTGCTGGGTTAATGTGACATCCAGAAATTGTTCCGATGCTATATGCCATAGCCACAATAGATAGACCGAAAGCCATAGCGATTCCTAGTGTTCCAATTCCTTCAATTCCGCCGCCAATGACAGCTACTCCAGTTCCGAATAATACAAGTACAAATGTACCAATAAATTCAGCGATTGCTTTTTTTAACATAATTTACCTCCTAATATTGCGCATGAAACGTATTATAACATAGGTTTTAGTATAAACAGCCAATGAAATACTATTCTGATAAGGCAAAATAGGGGGACAATAAAAAAAGAGTGTGGTTCTTTGTTTATAGAACCACACTCTTTTTTATGCTGTTTTTCTCTGTTTAACGACTGGAACAGATCGATTTAAAATGCTATTTGCAACCATTCCCAACATAATAATAATCATTCCAAGTAGGGAAAGACCACCAGGAAATGAACCATTCAAGAAAATAATTTCGCCAAGTACGGTAAAAACCATCGTTCCAGCTTGCGTTGCTTCAACAGCTCCAAGCAGAGCGAGATTATCTTTGGCTAAGTCAGTAGCAAAGAAAAATGTCATTGTCGCTATAACGCCAGAACATAATGCTAACAAAAATCCTTGTAGCATTTGGCTTGATGTTGGAATACCTGTAGTAGAAAATCCGTATATACCAAGTAAAATTGTTATAGGAAGACTGCCTATTGCCATTCCTAATACACGTTGGAATGTATCAAGGCGCCCGCCAACAAGTTCCATCATTTTTCGGTTACCGAACGGATATAAGAAAGCAGCTAACACGACAGGTAAAAACCCTGAAATAAACTGAGTCATTGTAATGTGACCTGCTGCAGTTGCTTGCATACAAATTACACCAAGTAAAATAAATAATGCGACATATAAACTACGAAGTGGAATTTTTCCGCGTACAAGTTTCGTACCTGATTTCGTTTCTATTTTAACGAAAAATAATGGCGAGAGTAGTAAACCTGCTAATATAGTAACTTGCCAAGTTCCAGCAACGAGCCAAGCTGGAGAAAAGACAGCTGCAAAACTTAATAAAGAATAGAAACCAATACCAGCAACAGAACCCCACCCGATCCACGCCAATGGATGTTTCTTTAATTCTTCCCATAATCCCCTTAAGTTTTTGCGAAATAAAACGATAAGGAATAAAATAGGGAGAGCAAATAAAAAACGGAAGGAAGCTGTCCAAGCCCAGCTCGTTCCAGATACATTCATCGCTCTATTAATAATAAAGGTTGCAGAAAAAAAGGCCGATGATAAAAGTCCTAATAATATTGCGCGCATGAAGTATAACACTCCTTTTGAAATTAAATGATTATGTATAGTATAATATACTTTAATTATGTAAAAGTAAACTATTTTATACTTTAAGGTGGTTTTATAGATGAAAGAACATGAAGATATGCAAACGAAAGAAGTCATTCAGCAAGTAGGTCAGTTATTAAGGCAAATTCGAAATGAGCAAAAATTAAGTTTAGAAGAATTAGCTCAAAAAACAGGAGTTAGTAAATTAACGTTAGGAAAGATTGAAAGGGGTGAAACGAATCCGACGTTAGCCGTCATTTGGAAAATAACGAAAGGATTATCGATTCCTTTATCGAGATTGATGGTTGTTGGAGAACCTGTAGCTGTTGCGCGCTGCGGAGAAGGATTTGCAGTAGACGTAGGACAAGCATGGCATTTAGAAACAATGTTCCGTTATACGAAAGAAACGGGGATGGAAATGCATCGTGCTTGTTTACGATCAAATAGTATATATGAACCAGAAGCTCATCATGAAGGTGCTATTGAGCTTGTAACGGTAATGAAAGGGAAAGTATCGATTCAAGTAGAAAGCGATGTATACGAATTAAATGAGTTTGACTCTATTCAATTTGAAGCGAATAAGAAACATAGTTATAAGAATGAAGAAGATGAAGTGGCAGTATTACATTTAACGATGAAATACTCTTCATGAAAAAATCACCTATAGAATTCTATAGGTGATTTTTTATATTTTGATTACGTATATGCATGATGCTGCTAGTATGAACGTGGCATAAGTAATAAACAAATAAAATAAACTAAAAATCCCGTCCCAAAACATAAAACTGCAATGACCCAAAGTATGCGAATGAGAGTAGAGCTAATATCAAAATATTCTCCTAAACCACCGCATATACCAAATAGCATTTTATCAGTTTCGGATTTACATAATTTTTTTGACATCTTCCAATACACTCCTTTTTATAGCAAACTCTATACTTCTATTCTATATGGAAATCTATGAGGAAACTATGAGGTTGTATTACATTTTTTTAGGGAACAGTCATATTAATTGTCTTAATTTTCAGTTGATATTAAAATTATAGTAAGACGTAACTTTTAATAAAGGGTGGGGAAATAGAGATGACAGTATATTGGTTGACTAATGTAACGCTTGAATCGGGGTATACATATGAAGAGGGGAGAGTTTCAAAAACAGAAACAGAGTTATGTAGTTTACTTATTGAAGAGGGACGAATTAAAAAAATCATAGCAGGGACTGTTCAAGAGGAAGGGGTACTCATTCTTGATGCGAATCGTTTATTAATTTTGCCCGCTTTCGAAGAGATGCATATTCACATTGACAAGACGTATTATAGTGGTCCTTGGAAAGCTTGCATGCCAGCAGAAAGTATTTTTACACGTTTTAATGAAGAAGAAAAAATTTTGCCGAAGCAATTAGCAACTGCTCAAGATAGGGCGGAAAATATGCTAGCGTTATTGCTCCGAAATGGTGCGACGAATATAAGAACGCATTGTAATGTTGATCCGATTATTGGGCTTGGTAATTTGGAGGCGACGTTAGCGGCGTTGGAAACATATAAAGATCAGGTTTCTGGTAGAATTGTTGCTTTTCCGCAACATGGATTATTGCGCAGTAATTCTGTGCAACTTGTGAGAGATGCGATGCGTATGGGTGCGCATCTAGTCGGTGGAGTGGATCCAGCTACAGTGGATAATGATATTGAAAAATCATTACATACAATTATGGATATCGCGGTAGAATTTAATTCGGATGTTGATATTCATCTGCATGATGCGAATAATCTTGGGACGTTTACGATGAAGAGATTGGCAAGTTTAACAGAAGAAGCGGGATGGCAAGGTCGCGTAACGATTAGTCATGCACTTGGACTTGGTGGTGTTACGGATAAAGAAGCTGAAGAAGTGGCAGAAAGACTAGCTGCTTTACATATCGATATCACTTCAACGGTGCCAATTGGGAAACAAGTAATCCCAATTCCGTTATTAGATAAAAAAGGTGTGAAAGTTTCGTTAGGAAATGATAGTATTACTGATCATTGGTCACCGTTTGGAACAGGTGATATGCTGCAAAAGGCAAATCGATTAGCGGAACGTTTCGGATGGAGTGATGAAAGGTCTTTAGGAAAAGCACTTCGCTTTATTACGGGAGGAAAAGAAACGTTAAACGATGATGGGAAGCGAGCATGGCCGAATGTAGGAGATGAAGCGAGTTTTGTTTTGACGAATGCAACATGTACTGCTGAAGCGGTAGCGCGTCAAACAGAGAAGCGTTTAGTCGTACATAAAGGAAATATTGTTGTTGGAAGTTTAAATGAGGTGGAATTAAATAATCTTGTGTAAAGGAATCGTTTAAATGTTTTTGGAAGGGTTCTAATTGTGTGTGTAGAACCCTTCTTTTTTATGCTTACAATATATTTTTTATAAGGAAGCTAGAAGGGATGGAAAATTTGGACAATCAACATAATCAAAATCATATTATGGGAACTTTGCAATGGTTTATATTTTTATTGGCGAATTCAATCGCATTACCAATTGTCGTTGGCGGATTATTTCATCTTACGACGGAAGAAATATTTTATTTAATGCAGCGTACGTTTTTTGTAGTTGGTATATCTTCTTTTTTACAAGGGTGGCTTGGACATAGACTACCAATTGCGGATGGACCAGCTGGATCTTGGGTTGGAGTATTTACCGTACTTGCTTACGCAACGGCCGGACAAGATCAATTACATAGTACGTTGCAAATTTTAGAATTAGGAATGATTATTTCTGGTGTTATTTTAATAGGATTAGGCGTAACTGGTTTTATCGGACGTATTTTATTTTTATTTACACCGCTTGTGACAGGGACGTTTTTACTTTTATTATGTTTACAATTAAGCGGTGTATTTTTAAAAGGAATGCTAGGAATTACTACTACTGTTTCTCAAATCGATGGATTTACAGCGATAATTGCGTTTAGTATATTTCTTTTCGTTATTATACTATCTAATTTTGGAAAAGGATTTGTCAAAAGTTATGCGGTTTTAATAGGATTAATTAGTGGGTGGATTCTTTTTCTAATTGCAGGAAAAGTGACGATTCCATCTCAAGTAACGCACTTTGTACAACTTCCACATATATTTGCTTGGGGACTTCCAAAATGGAATACAGGTATGGCTGTATCGAGTTTCGTTATGGTATGTATTTTAGTTTCAAATACAGTGGCAGCTATTATAGCAATTAATCAAGCTACCATTCAAAAAGGGACTATTGAACAGAAACAGTTGAAGGATGGTACGTGGGTTGGAGGCATTTCACATATCATTTCTTCTATATTTTCAACTGTAGGTGTCGTGCCGCTACCCGCGACGGCAGGATTTATACGTTTAACAAAACAAAAGTATATAGGATCGTTCTTACTAGCATGTATGTCACTAGTCGTAATGTCGCTGTTCCCAAGTATTATTCGTTATTTAGCATCTTTACCATCCGCTGTTGCATCTGCGGTTTTAATGGCTTCTTTCGTACAGTTAATTGGAATTGGGTTAAATAATATAAAACAAGTGGAGCTTAATGAAAGGAATGTAACAATTTTAGGCGTTGCAGTATTATTTGGCAGCGGCGTTATGTTTTTACCGTCTGGAGCGCTCCAATCCTTGCCGTCTGTTATGCAATATATATTCGGAAATGGTTTATTTGTAGGTACTGTTGTAAGTATATTGCTAGAACAAATATGGCGCATCGAGAAATAAGTGGATACAAAGAGTGTACGCACTGTATAAAAGTCTAAAATAACATGTGAAATAAAGCCCATTTTCATTCACCACCCGCACATTTCGTTCATACAATATCTTGACTAAATAAACACCCAACTTACACATACACGGCTCTGGCTTAAGCAAGGAGGGTTATACCAGTTGAAGGAAAAAGCGTATCAATCTAAACCGTTACTCACAAAGAGAGAGAGAGAAGTATTTGAATTACTGGTTCAAGATAAAACAACGAAGGAAATTGCAGGTGAACTTTTTATCAGTGAAAAAACAGTACGCAACCACATCTCAAATGTCATATGTACTGTTTGCAAAAAATAGTTGGACATGTACTTTGAATGAATTGAAAAAGTGAGGTGTAGAATATACTTATATACCTTCAAAATATAGTTTTAATATGTTATAAAACCAAAGTTATAATTCATCAGGTTCGTTAACGAAACGTTGACTTTGTTTGTTTTATGGTTTTATCAGTTAACGAAACGTTGACTTTTTTGTTGTTTAGCGTAATAATAGTAATTAGGAGGTGTTGATAAATGTTAAACTTTTATCAAATGGTAGGACAAAGAATCCTTCAGGAATTAAATAATTTACAGTGGTCACAACAAAAATTAGCTGATGAATTGCAAATTTCCAAACAAGTAATGGGTAAAATTCTAAAAGGTGATAAGAATACAAATATACTTGAAATACGTCAAATTGCGGATATTCTAAAAGTTCCAGTGGAACAATTATTAGAACCAATTGAAAAGGAAGAATATATTGTGGAAAGTGTAGAGGAAGATGTAGTCCCTGTATTTATGGGGAAAGTTACTTCTCAAGTAGGTAAAGAAGGACTTACAAAAGCTTTTCGTATAATTGAATTAATCACTGATTACCAAGATTTATATGAAGACAAAAATAAAGTTCGAAATAGAATTGTTTCTTTTGAAGGAATAAGCCCTGCTAAAGAATGTGAGCGGAATGTATGATAAATAGAAAGATATATGGGGGGGAAATAATTGGCTAAGATACAAATAAAAAACATTCTATTCCATAAAGATAAAGAAGTTTTTTATGAAATAGAACGAAAAGCGACATCTGATTTGATTGAATTACATTATAATCAAAAGGTGCAACAAAATATTTTTAGGATTTTAAGAAGGGTCGAAGGTTTACAAGTAATCGTATTTCCTATCCAAGATGAAAAATTATATGCATTTACATTGTTTAAGAATAGTAAAAATTTTATTTATATCAATTCTTATATGCCACTAGGTGAGCAAATTTTTGCTGCTGCACATGAATTGTATCACCTTAAATATGATTTGGAACAAAAATCAGAAATTTTAAATGATGTAGATAGTTCTTTCAATGGAAATGAAAATGAAATGAAAGCTAATTCTTATGCAGCGTGTTTTTTAGTACCTAAGCAACATTTATTTGAAGAAATGAGATTGTTGAAGATTAATAAGGGAGAAATTGGGGTTCTAGAAATATTGAAATTAGTGGATTCATTCGCAGTACCATATAAAGCTATGGTACTGCGTTTATATGAAGTCAATTTTATTAATTTAGAGCAAGCTGAGACGCTATTAGCTATTCCAGATAAAAGCCCTGATGATGGTGTGCTTTTATTAATGCATCAAACAAGATATGCTCTCGAGTGGCAAAAACGAACGGAAGAGAAAGAATATGGGGATCTTATTAAATATGCTACAATGAATTTAGAAGATTTCAATTTATCTCGCAATAAATTGAAAAGGGATTTTTCTATTTTGTCGGGGGATATAAATCTTGATGAAATTCTTATGCATGGGGAGGAAGAAAAAAAATAATAATTGGGGAGAAGCGAGAATGAGTCAGGATTACGTTGCTGTTTTGGATGCAGATGCTTGTATAAAAATGGGTAGATTAATAGCGGGTGGGGGTTCGCACTTAAGTGTTATGTTGCCTTTATTTAAAGAAACATACATTCATGAGTATGTTTATAGGGAAATAACAAAACCACCTGATGTAGTCACTCATGTTACCTCTTTGATACAGGATAAAAAAATTGAAGTAATAACTGATGCAGATTTACTAGGTTTTTTATCAGATTGGTTGCCTGGAAAAGAGAAAACAGTATGTCATGTTTATTTAAATCTTTTAAGCGAAACTTTGGACTTTTTACATGAGGATCATCCGTTACCTCAAATTTATTCATCATTATATAGTAAAACTTATAGTGATATTGATTCCTTAATTAAGGATATGGATTTTTGCGAAAAGTCTTTAAGGGAAGATATGGATGTTGGGGAAGTTAAAACCATTGTTTTAACAAGGGTTTTAGACTACATATCTCTATCAACAATCAATCTGTATGTTTCTAATGATAGAAGAGCGAGAAAACTTTTAGTGAATGTAACTGATGGGAAGGTAAATGCTTGTACGCCACTGGCAAGTTTTCTTTTTCTGAAAAAAGCTGGAATGACAAAGGAAGAGTGTAATTCTTATTTTAGGAAATACAGTCCTAGAGAACGAATGAATGTGTGGGACAGTAGCGGTAAAAAAGTTAATTTAGAATACAGGCAAATATTTGAAGATTTATTTGATAATACAAAAAAAATCGAGTTGACAGTTGAAGGGGTATTAAAATATGAGTAAGATTTTAAAAGGCATAAGAGCCAGTTCTTATGCCTTTTAAAGCCGTTTCTTTTATCGTAGTAAGAGGATAAATATTACAGGTAGTTATCCGTTTGAAGCAATAATTTTGATTACACTTATAAAAGAAAGTGGTAATTGAATTAGGAAATTCTAATGACTAATGATGGAGTGTTACGTTCACAATTATTTTGTTTGTGTCCAGTGTATATTAGAAATATTTCATCTTTTGATAAATAAATGTTTACTTCTATGTGTTAAGAATTAAGAAACCATTGGTATTATTAGGAGGGGAAGTCATGGCGACACAAAAGCAATTTTTAGCATTTTTAGGAGATATAGAGCCAAGTACAACAACTAAGGGTGATGCGAGTAAGGCGCATACTGATTTAAGAAGTTTTTTGGAAAAGGATGCTACTTTTAAACCATACCGTGATTCAGATTTTTTATCAGGATCATATAAACGGGATACAGCAATTCGTCCAAGAATTGTGGATGGAAAAATTACACGCCCCGATGTTGATATCATTGTAGTAACTAATTACACACAAGCAGATGACCCTAAAGATGTTATAAATTTACTGTATGATGTTTTAAAAAAACAATATCCTAATATCAGGAAACAAAATCGTTCAGTTGGAATAAATACAGGAAAGGCGGATATGGATGTTGTACCTATAATTGCACCTGATGGTATGGATGGAAAACTTTATATTCCTGATAGAAAACAAGAAAAGTGGCTTGAAACGAATCCCCCTAAGCATACGATATGGACAATAGGGGTGAACCAAGAAAGCAAAGGTATGTTTAAACCACTTGTAAAAATAATGAAGTGGTGGCGTCGTGTTAATCCAACAATAGCAAAGAAACCAAAAGGTTTTGTAATTGAGTGTATTGTAGCGGAATGCATGGATAAATCTGAGACTAAATACGCTGAGCTATTCGTGAAAACTATGGAAGAAATTGTGAATAAATATGAGATCTATGTTAGGTTAGGAATTGTCCCTACGATTGGTGATCCAGGTGTTCCAGGAAACTCTGTCACAGATGGAATTACATTTGATGCATTTAAAGGTTTTTACGATAAAGTCAAACTCCATGCCGAGATGGCGAGAAAAGCATTAGAAGAAACAAATGAAGATGAGGCTGTGAAATTGTGGCGTTCAATTTTCGGTCCGCGCTTCCCAAAGAGCAAAAAAAGTTCAAGTCCATTTGTGAAAAGTGCACTAATCCCACCACCGTTGACGTTTCCAGATCGTCCTATTGAACCAAAGAAACCCGGAGGATTTGCCTAATGGGGATTTGGTTCTTAGAAAATGCGAATCGTTTATTACATGAACGGAAAGAAATAGAACAATTACAATTAACTAAAGACTGGCTGCTAGGGATGGAATGGTGTATTTCAGGTAATGAACTAGCCGTACAAGTAAAAATAGAAGCTCATGGTCATATTTATGAACTAGAAATGGGGTATCCACCTCTTTTCCCTTTCTCAGCACCAGGTGTTAAATCCATAGAGAAAGAGAAATGGTGGACGGAGCATCAGTATGTAAATGGAACTCTTTGTTTAGAATGGGGACCTGACAATTGGCACGAAAATGTTACAGGTGCAAGAATCTTGGAAAGCGCCTACCGATTAATATATACGGAGAATCCAAAAGGAAAGCAAGGTGGGGAAGAGAGTTCTGTTGTTCTTTCAAGACACGTACTCTCCGTTGGACAAGAACTAAGAACAGAAACGATTAGATTATATGTAAATCAGGTTCTGTTGGAAATAGTGTCAAATTCGAACCCTACTGAATATAAGCAAATGAATTTTCACTACATTTTTGAAAATAGAGCTACCATTGTGCATATTGGACAGATTTATGATAAATCAAAAATAATTTGGGAAAACGATTATTTACCGAATGAATTGAAAGGTAAGCTATTAGGAAAAGGAAGCATTTATTATGTAAAGAATGCATCAGCTGAAATTAAATCTCTATCTTCAAGTGAAGCATTAAAATATTTATTATTGAAAAACGGATATAAAGAGGAATGTATTGAATTTGAAGATTTAACCAATAGTTTATTTATATTGGTTGATGAGGTAGGAGCGATATTTTCGCTATTATGTATTAAAAATAAAGAAAAGATACATAAGATACCAATAGTAATGGACAAAGAAAACGTGGATCGGCGCCAACCGGAATTGTTTTCACTAAAAGATAAAAAGGTAGGTATGGTTGGAGTAGGCTCTTTAGGAAGCAAAATAGTGAATGCTCTTGCAAGATCAGGGGTAGAGAAATTTTTCCTTGTTGATGAAGATATATTTTTGAGAGGGAATATTCAGAGGCATACCTTGGATTGGAGAAATGTCGGGAATCATAAGGTTGATGCTATTAAAGAGCAGCTTGAACTTATTTCAAGCTCTGTAGAAGTTGAAGTATCTAGGATCAACTTAACTGGGCAAGAAGCAATTACATCATTAAATGCGAATATTACTGAATTAGGCTCTTGTGACGTTATTGTTGATGCTACGGCGGATAGTAAGATTTTTAATTTGTTATCTGCGATATGTAAAAATTATGAGAAACCAATGATTTGGGGAGAATTATTTTCTGGTGGGATCGGGGGGCTTATTGCAAGAAGTCGTCCCAAGTTAGATCCAAGTCCTCAAATTATGAGAAAGGCACTTTTGGAAGCTACTTCAGAAATGCCTACAATATCTCAATTAGGCGAAGAGGCGTATGGATTACAAACTGAATTAGGTGAAGTATGGATTGCTTCAGATGCTGATGTAGGCATTATTGCGAATCATTTAGCAAGGTATATAACTGATGCACTTAAAGATGAAAAGTCGGATTATCCTTTTTCTATGTATTTAATAGGTTTGAAGAAAAGCTGGATATTTGAACAACCTTTTGAAATATTTCCGATTGAGACGAATCATTTAATTGAGGAAATAATACCGGAGGAAAATCAAGATGTTATAAAAGAAGTAATTGATTTTATAGCGCCGTTATTGGAGAAGAGAAATGATTAAAGTTATTATGCCTAAAAGAATTGAACAAAGATTGGAAGTTGAGCTTAAAAAGGCAGGCAGAAATGAAATTGGTGGCATTTTAATGGGAGAGCATATCGGAGAAAATACATTTAGAATTTGTGATGTGACGGTCCAATTATATGATGGTACATGGATTCGTTTCGTAAGACAAATATCAGGTGTAATGAGAAAAAGTCTAAATTACTTTTTTAGTAAAAATAAGTTCCAATATAGAAAATATAATTATCTAGGTGAGTGGCACTCACATCCTTCTTTTTCGCTTATGCCTAGTTCTCAAGATATTCAAACGATGTGGGGAATAGTAAATGATGAAGCTGTAGGTGCAAATTTTGCTGTTTTGTTAATTGTAAAAATAGAATCTCAATCTGTACATGGCAATGTTACGCTTTACGTACCTGGTAACCCTGTATTGAAAGGTGAGATGGTAAAGGGAGGGGATTATACATGAATGAACACAAGCCATCTTTATTGGAATCGGAATCGACTGGGGGAGACATTGCAGGGGGAGGATTTGATTTCCAAAGAAATTTAATCCTCAATAAAATTCCTTATTGGCTTTCTTTCGAAGGGTTTACATCCCTTATTTGGGAATCGATTGGGGATATTGAAGTGAAGTTTTTTGTTCCAGGCAAAGGTATGATTATTGAAGCGATTGAGGCTAAGAATCATAATATGACGCCAGCAAAATTTTGGGAAGAGATCGAACGATTTAAAACAATGGATAAGGGGAGTCCAGGTACATATCGCTGGTTCACTTTATCTTGTACAGGGGTATCAGATACAATTAAACCCTTAATTAACGGATTACGAAGACTGAGAGATCCATATTCTTTTTTTGAACAATCATCAGGGATTCTACAGAATTCATATGAAGCTTATAAACAAATTGTTTTGAAACTTGAAAAAGATGAGGAAACAGCAGAGTTTTTGTTTAATAAGGTTATGATTGAAGATACATGGGGATCATTGAATGCACAGTCGGAAGGGATGTTTTTTGGGAATTTGTCAGAAAACCTTCCAGATTTTGATGAACTACCTAAGAAGAAAATAAATAATGTCCATAGTTATTTAACAGAGTTGCTGGTATCAAGAAAAAATAAGCCAGTTTCAAGAAAAGAAATTAAAGAAACAATTATACGTTCTATTGAAGATGATGAATTTTTTTCAAAACCAACGATTCTTGAGACGAAAATAAATAATGAGGAAACAAGTGGAAAACAATTGTTGTTTATGTGGGAACCGTTTTTCGGAGGAAAGGAAAGAAGCTTTCCTTCATCTGAAGAGTGGACTAGCCAATTGCTTACTGAATTAGAGCAAACAAAACAGTGGATTATCGATAATAGGACTAATCGTAAAATCAGATTGCAAGGAAGTAGAAGGAATTCAAGCGCGATGGCAATAGGTCAAACCTTTTCTGCTGTTTCGGGATTTAATATTGAAATGGAGTATAGAGGAGATTTCTGGAGTACAAATCAATACCCTACATCAACCACACCAGGGTATCCAATTCAAACTAACTTCCGGGTAGGAAAAGGGAAAAAGCTTGCTGTGATAATTGCAATAATGAAAGAAAATATGACAGATGAGGTTAGAACGTTTTTAAGCGGAATTGATGAGGAAGAAAATTCGGTATTAGAGGTAGCATCATCATTTCCAATCGTTTCGGCTGAACAAGTAAATGTAGTTGTAAACGCAATAAAAGAAGAAATAAAGAAAGTATGTGCACAAATTGATGTAGACGAAATTGATTTGTTTTATGCTGGACCATCTCATCTTGCTTTATTCTTAGGACATTGCTGGAATGCGATGCCTCGTACTCAATGTTATGAATGGGTTAAAACTGGAGATTATGTAAAAACAGTTTGTTTATCTTGAACTTGATTTATCATTTAATATTCTAAAAGATAAATCTGATGAGGAATTCTTTGCTACTAAAACAAAATAGGGTAGTCCATAAGGGTATCTTGCATATAGTGGTCATGAGGTGATGAACGATGACTGCAAAAACCTCTCCACTTAAACTAGGTAATGAAATATATGGTACGATAAAAATTGAAGAAGCGTTTCTAGAAGCATTAAAAATGTACTTTATGAAGCAGCAAGACAAAAAAACTCCTAGTTAATCAGGAGTTTTTTATTTTGTTGAAAAGGATAACGTAGTAGAAAAGGTTATTCTGTTTTATAAATCCATACGTAATTTTCACCTATATAAGTATCCCAATGTTTCCATTTCCAAGGTGGAGGAGGAGCGTCTTGATAATATAATTGATAAAAGATATTTAACCATTTAAGTGAATAATGGTCGATTTTTAAAGAATGGTATAACGTGCTGGGGATCGGAAAAGCTTGCTGATATCCACCACTGCCTTTACTTGAATGATGATAAATATGAAAATATTCATCTAGAGGTAACTTTTTTAAATCTGCAGTGTAGAATAGAAATCCATAGTTTTTGGCTGCTTCAAAGAAATCGATAAGGGATTTAACGTCTGGATATTGTTTTGTTTTTATTCCGTTATTTAATGTGATAAGTTTCATTTGCTTGGTGCCTCCTAGAAAAGAAGAAAATTGTATTCTAACAATCACGCCATATGAAGTTACGAAAATAAAGAAGTCATTATATTTAATGATTGTTTAGTACAATTAATTGATTATAGATTGTCACATATCGATTACCATTAAGGATTGTATGTTCTGGAGCTCCGTAAAAAACATTATTAGCTCCATACTCCTTACTCAGGGCATGAACAATTTCTTGCATAGTTTGTTTTAGATCATCTTGATTGTATGAAATACCAGCTTCTTGAAACATGTCTTCAATAGAGTCAATGTAATCATCCCCAATAAAATTGCTGCCATCTTCAAATTGGATGTGTATCCAATCTATATAGCTTTCAACTACTTGTATCAGTTCTTTTTTCATGTATATTCAGCTCCTTAATTAGAAAAAAGAGAACCTCTTTTTATAAAGGTTCTCCTTTTTTTGCAAATTTATTCATATTTATAAAATTAATTCATAATAATGAATAATAAGCAGACAAGTTGTTCATAATGAGAGTAGGAAAATTATTGAGATTGCTGATAAAGTTCTAAACCTTTCTCGATATGAGACAAAAAGTAATCTGTTAAGACTGGATTTTTGTCATAAGTTTTTTGTAATACTTGGCATAATCGTCGCAAACGAAAATCAAGTTCATGGTTTTGGGAATCTGTTTCCTGGGTGAGAGTAGGGAACAGATTCAGTTCTTCTTGTATTTGTTCTAAAAATGCAAGTGAAACAGTATCAGTTTTCATTGTTTCTAAATTACTGAGATAGCCCGGTGAAACATGTAATGTTGCTGCAAGCTCACTTAGTGTAATTCCTTTGTGCTTTCGCAATGTTCGAATGGTTTGCCCGAGATGTTGTAACAAATAAATACCTCCCTTAGTTAGTTCTTAAACAAATGTTATATTTTTAAAAGTATATGCAGTAGGGAAAGAAAACAGACTTTTTATAAATGACTTTTATGAAAATGAAATAGTGGAAGGAGTGAAGTTTTTGAAAGATACAGAAGCGATGGGGTATATTGTAATGGGGGTAAGTAGGATGGGATATGGATTAGATGTTATATTTCAGACAATGGAAGTAGCTCAATTGGTGTTAAATCAAACATTAAAAGAAGAATTGTGGAATGAAGATGTATTAGAGGTAGTTGGAAAATTAGTACATGAAATAGAAATAAATGAAGACGAGTTAAGATCTGAAATGTACTGGAGTTTTGATATTCACACAGAAACCGAAGCGGGTATTATTTATAACAAATTTATGGATTTAAGAAAGAACGAATCAAAATTAACGAGATAACAATAGTGAGATTATGTAAACGGGATTTAGCTTGGAGAAGAGCTAAATCTTTTTTTGTTTTTAATATTACTTTTGTGTAGTTATATCTGTTATATGACATTCATAAAATTATTAGAGACATGAGGTGAGGTGGAATATGACAAGGTGGATTAATGTTCAAGAAGCGATGAAGATTTTAGAAGAAAACTATATAAAGGTAAGTTATAAAACATTTACAGATTGGCTCCGGAAGTTAGAAATTGCAGCAGTTCCATCAGAAAATCGGAAGGAGGGATGGAGTATTCGTGAAGAAGATTTATTTGAGTTTATCGATAAGAAGCGTCCAGGATTACGTCAAATTTTGCAAGAATATCATCATCTTATTCAAGATGTAAACGATGTAAAACAACAAGTACAAGCTTTATTTCATAAAAAAAATGAAGGAGAAGTTGAGTATTCGGAAGGAAGGGAGAGTATAACGAATGGGGACATTAATTTTTTATATGATGTGGTAAATATTATGTGTGAAGAGATATCAGCATTGCAAAAGCAGAATCAATGGATGAAAGATGTGTATGAACAAGTGGTAGAAGAATATGATTTATTGCAACAAAAAGTGAGTAAGTTGGACGCAGTGATTGAAAACAGACAACAACCGAGCAACATAGATGAAAATAGGATTCAGGGTTTGGATGAAAGAGCATTTCAAGGGTTATTAAGAGCTCAATTTAAAAGACTCTTTCCTGATCGTACATATTCATTAAAAGGAGAGAAGGGATTGCAAATATATCAAGATTTTTACAATCTTGTATTTCCAAAAGAAGATAAACATCTGGGGATAATAAAGAAAGGGGACGAGTATATTTATCAACGAACAGATGAAAAATCTACACAAGTAAATCGTCTTTATAATAAAGTAATAAAAGAGTTATTGGAAGATATGGAAAAGAAAGCCGTTTTGGAAAAATAGGCTCTCTTTTTCAGGGTACTTTATTCATTTTTATAAAATGATTTCATTAAAATGAATAATTAGTTTTTAATTGGTAATAATAACCATTAAGCAACTATTCCTTTTGGTATAATATCAATCCTTGTTCAATATGAGAAATAAAATAATTTGCTAACTCGGGATTGGTATCATGTAGCGTTTTCAGTAGTTCGCATACCCGATCTAGCCGGAAATGTAATTCATGATGAGGAGAATTTGTGTGATTCAGGGAAGGAAATAAATCAAATTCCTCATTCAATTTTGCGAGTAACGTTAAAGAAATGGTATCTGTTTTTTGTGTTTCAAGGTTACTTAAATATCCCGGAGAGACTTCAATTTGCTCAGCAAAATTTTGAAGGGAAATGCCTTTTTGCTTTCGTAAATTACGAATGGTTTGTCCTAATTGTGTAATCAATAGTAATTCCTCCCATGCAATTTGTTTTGAAAGGTGTTGATTTTAATGACCGTGCAAAAGAAGCTTCAGCTTAGATCGATTTCGTATATTCATGATCCTGAAGCTGCACAAAAATGGTTTCAATTATATGTGGAACTTTTAGTAGAAGTAATGAAACAAAATGATTCTATGGACAAGGATGACGTGCATACATTGTAAGCACAACAAGATGGAAGGGCTGGTTATATTGAAGAAAACAGTCGCATATTACCGTAGTTCATCTAAAAAACAAGAACACTCCGTTCGAATGCAGAAATATTATGCAAAGGCGTATTGCAGAGATCATTATATGAAGCTGGACTATGAATATGAAGATCCATATGTATCGGCTCGAATTATACATATGAATCAGCGACCGGGATTACGAAGTTTGTTGGAAGCAATTCGAAATGATGAAATTGAACATTTAATTTTGTATAAGAGAGACCGGTTAGCAAGAAATGTAATCGAGTATATGGAAATCTATGAACTTCTTCAGGAGAAACAGATAAAAGTTCATTTTACGACTGTTGGAGAACCGGTAATGGAATACACGCCGATGAATCGCTACCTAGAAGTGATTATGGCTGGTTTTGCACAACATGAAGGTGAACAAATTAATAAACGGTTTGATGCGATGCGTCAGAGTAAATTTGATGCAGGAAAAGCAGTGAGCCGGCTTCCATATGGTTTCCAAAATAATAAAAAGAAAAAAGAAATTGAAATCGTAAAAGATGAAATGGATATAGTTATGTTTATTTTTAATGAATTTTTGAACGATACATGTACATCTTTGCAACAAATAAAAGATTGTTTAGATGGAAAAGGCTTTAAGAAACGAAAAGGACTTCCTTGGGAACTACAAGATGTTAGACGTACATTAGAAAATTCCTTTTATATGGGTGTATATAGTATTCGATTGAAGGGAGTTCACCAAGAACATCAGCTAGAAGGCACAATGCCGATTGAACCACACCAATGGGAAGCTGCGCAAGAAAAACTAAATCGAATAGTAAACAAGCGCGGTTCTACAAAAACGAAAAAGGAAATTGATAAAGAAGATATTCTGTATCGTATGGAGGGACTCCTGCAATGTTCTTATTGCAAGAAACAATTAGAGGGAGTTGTTAAACGGAGAGGAGATACATTTTTAATAGGATATCAATGCAAAGAACATCGTTTGTATATTGATAAGGAATATATCGAACAAAAAACATTTGAAAAAATGAAATGTTTTTTTCTTAATTTACAAGAGAAAGAGTTTGATGGCTTGTTTCAACGTTACTATAGACAAAATATAAAAGAAATAGAACGAATGATACAAGGGCATAGTCAGCGCTTAGATCAAAAGAAAAAGACAGTACACACAAAAGTACAAAGGTGGTTAACGGAAAAGAAAAATGAAAAGTTGCACAAAGAATTACTTGGTTCTTATCAACATTTTCAGGAACACAAACAAATCAAAGAAGAATTGGAATTGAAACTAAATGTATTAAAAAAGGTGCCTGGTGTAGTAAAGGATTTGGAAGGTAATATCCATAAGCACTTGATGTTAGATTCCTTACCAGATTATAAGAGTATGGAGTTATTTCAAGATCTGATTTTTACTGTAATTGTAGATAGACACGGTTATGAAATTATTTTTAAACATCCATTTTTACATTATCAAGAGGTGCATACATGTGAAGACAATTCGTGATGTTTTAGAAAAAGGGAAAAAAGGAGCTTTTTATGCGAGGGTTTCATCTGATCGTCAAACCATCGATGCGCAAAGGCATCATGTATATGAATTTATAAAAAACTATGAATGTGAAATTGTGAAAGAATATGTAGATCATGGAGAATCAGCATTTAAAAAGAAGTTAATCAAGCGTCCTCAAATCATGGCGTTATTACGAGATGTAGAACAAGGGAAATATGATTTTGTGATTACGTATGCAGATGACCGCCTTGCGCGATCGGAGATTGAACATGTACAAATACGAGTAATAATGAACGAAGCGAAAACAGATGTTATATTGACGAGTACGGGAGAATTGTATACCGAGCGTGATATTATTACACAATTAATTCGAGAGGGTGGAACTCGTTATGAAGTAGAGCGAATCAGTGCACGTACGAAAGATGCGTATGGACAAAGAACAGACTATGGTCAATGGATGGGAGGTCCTGTACCGTTTGGATATGTACAGGATGAAAATACTAAGAACTTTTCTATTCTAGAAGATGAAAAAGAACTTGTGTTAAAGATATATCAGTTATATCAAAGTGGTGAAGGGTTTGCGGATATCGCCAAAATATTAAATGAGCAAAAGGCGAAAACAAATACAATCCATTGGAAAAAGGAACGAGTAAAGCACATTTTGACCAATCCAATTTATGCAGGGTATGTTACATTCGGAAGACTAAAACCTGGATCTGGAAATAGTATTGAAGACTTATCCAAATGGAAGATGGCAAAATGTGAAGAGATTCCAGCTATTATGACCAAGGAAGAATGGTTAGCTACTTTTCAAATGTTTGAGAAGAAAAGAAACAAGGAGTTACCTCCCAAACAATTAAAAACAGAGTATGTTCTACGGGACTTAATTTATTGTAAAAGTTGTGATGCGCCTTTGCTTCCAAAGAATCAAGAGACTAGGGGGAAAAATGGGAAGAAATATGGAATGAAAAAATATATGTGCTCGAATAAATTATGTAATGTTTGGTTTTCAACAGATGAGTTACATGCATTGGTTTTTGATAGTGTTATAAAGGAGATTACGGATAAAGTTATTTCTAAATCGCAAACGGAACTGATGTATGAAGTGGAACAAACTTTAGAAAAAGGAATCAAACAAATAAAAAAAGAAATGCAGCGTTTAAAAAAACAGGTGGATAATTGTCTAGTTTGGATCAAAGATGCGGAACGTGAAATAGATGAATTATATAGTCAAAAGAAGAAATTGGTGGAAGTTGATCCGAAAATAGATCCTTTGTTGGATGTAATGTTGGATTATCGTTTGCATTTGTTGCACGAAATCAGAGAGACAGATGAGTTGATCGCAAAAAAAGAAGCAGAAATGAAGCATATTGAAGATGTCGATTCTAACCAAAGTATGTTACAAAAAAATGTGTTACAAGCATTTCGAATAGAATTTACAAATTTACAAAAAGATATGAAACGAATTCGTCAACTTTTGGTGTATTTAATTGATAAAATTATAATAGATCAAAATGGGAAAACAGAATATATTTTAAAAATAAATTTAGAGCAATAAAAAGTAACTCGGAAATTTGAGTTTCTTTTTATTGCTTTTTAATATCACAAATATGGACGTGCTATGGGTTGTCATTTAGAAATATGCTAGTTTCAAAGAAATTATTTTTCTCGGCAAAAAGGTGAAGGAGTTATGCCAAGAAAAACGTTTACTCGGTATTAAGTTAGTAATGGTATACCACTACTACTTCTTTACCGAGTGATTTTTTTAAAAAGTAGGACAAGATTCCGTTATATATAAGGTTTGTCCCTTTGTTTGTAAATAAAGAAGATTCAGGATATTCCTTTCTCGGTGTAAGGGTGAATATGTCTTTTGGTCATTCGGCACTGAGGTGAAATATAAATTGATAAATTTTCAAAGTTTGATAGCGAATTTTGAAATAGGAACAGTATTAATGTTGGAGAAACAAGAATCTGGTGGGGGGAATTAAGCATCATTAAAGAGAATTTTCTTATTTAAATTAATTATGGTTGTTATGTAATATGTGTGTTATGAAACATTTCTTTTTACAAGGTTCATATAAAGCTTGTTATTTTATCTGTGTCATATTTAATTAGTTATGTTAAAAAGTAAATAGAATAACTACCCCTAAAAAAATAGCCATTGATATATCGATGGCTATTTTTTAGTATTCGTATTTTAAAATGTATTAAGCGCTAGGCATCGGTGTTGGGGTTGCATTTATACCTTCTTTCTTATATTGCTTGTCGATATATTCACGAATTTCTAAAGTAGAGGCTCCATTTTGTTTCATTAAAACCGCTTGGAAAGCAATATCTACACAAGCAGCTTGACTCATTGCATGTGATTCCCATGTAACCTCACCGTTCTCTTTAATTTCATGGATAAAACAATCTTTATTGCTTTTATGGTCAGAGTTTTCGTCACATCCACAGTAACAAGGAATCCATTTTAAAAGTTCGGTATCTTTTCCTACCATCCCATAAATTTGAGAGACTTGTCCATTTTTTGTTGACGATAAAAAAGAAGGAAGAGTTTCTATATTAGCTGTTGTTTCTAGAGTATCGCCTTTAAAATGTGCACCTTTATTTTTGGTTTCTTGTAACTTATTTTTTGTGTGTTTGTTATTAGTCGGTGATGAATCATTAACGGAACTACAGCCGATTAATAGGCTTACTAATAAAACTACAGGTATGATCTTTGACATCATACTGTCTCCTCTCTGTAGAAATTCTTTTATAGATAATGATTCGATTTACATGTTTTTTTATTAATTCGTTTTTGATCTCGTTAACAACATAAACAAAGTAATCATACAAAAAGCAATTAAAGCTAAAAATGGGATTGTGATAAAACCTAGCCAATTAATATAATCAACATTACAAGGAACACCTTGGACACATGGATTAATTTCTGAAACATCAGGGATTTTTTGTATTGCGTAGTGATAAATTGAGATAGTTCCACCAATAATAGAAATCGGTAATACATATTTTTTAATGTTCTTTTCATTATAGAACGTGGCAATGCCTAAAATAATACAGAGTGGATACATCATAATTCGTTGGAACCAACACAATTCACATGGTATGAATCCAAGAATCTCACTGAAAAATAGACTACCTAGTGTCGCAATCATTGACACAATCCATGCCATATATAAGGTGTAATTACGCCATTCAAAGTTCTTTTTTATTGTATTCATCATTTCTTTTCCTTCAATGCTTTTTCAATTAAATTTTTGATTTGTTCATAATCATAAGGATCAGATAACATCGTTCCATTTACAACAATGCTCGGTGTTTTTTCTACATTGTAGTCTTGTGTTAGTTTCTCATCTCTGTTTACTTCTTCTTGTTCTGTTTGTCTTTTTAAATCTTCTTCGAGCTGAGTAGTATTAATACTTGGTGTATATGCTTTTGCAATTTCTAATAGTTTTTCAGGAGTAATCCATGAATCATCGTGATTTTCTGGCTGTGCGTTAAATAATTCTTTATGGAAACTCCAATATGCTTGTGGGTCTTGTTTATAAACAGATTCAGCAGCTAAAGCAGACAATTTTGATTCTGTTCCGTGGAATAAAACATTCACATATGAAAATTTAACTTTCCCCGTATCGATATAGTCTTTTTGTAATTGAGGGAAGATACGCTCACCCCATGCTTTACAAGCAGGACACTTAAAGTCACCAAACTCAATAATAGAGACTGGTGCATCTTCTTTTCCTAAAGTAGGTTGTTTACCGATAGGAGGTAAATCTTTTATCACTTCATTCGTAGCAACTTGTTCTTCTTTATTTAAAACGACGAAAGCTGTAACTGCAGCGAAAATGATTAATGTGGCAATTAACAATAATTTTATGTGAGAGCCTTGTTTTTTCTTCATGTAAACACCTCGAATTTTTAGAGTTTAATAGGAACATAACAAGAAGTTTTTTGGTTATCGAATTCGTTTAATATCGCGGATGATATCTTCATATGGTGTGTTTTGAAGACCTGAATATTTCTTTACAACTTTTCCATCTTTGTCTACGAGATAGAAGCTCGTACCATGTATAACTTGTGAATTATTTTCTGGTTTGGTTACAAGGGTTTGGAAGTTCTTTTTTGCAAACTTTTCAATGTCTGGTCTTGTATAGCCTGTTAGGAAATGAGTTCTCTTTGTATCCATTTCATAGACCTTCATAAATTCTGTTATTTTTTCAGGTGTGTCTACTTCAGGATCTACACTGAATGATACAAAATCTACATCTTTAATTCCCTCTGCATTCAACATTTTTTGAAGTTTTGCCATATTGGCTGTCATAGGTGGACAAACAGTTTGACAGCTTGTAAAGATAAAATCAGCTACCCAGACCTTTTCTTTTAACTCAGATGAACCAAACTTTTTCCCATTCTGATCTGTAAATGCAAATTTTTCTACATCCCAATCTAGTGAATCCCTTAGTTTATTATCACTACATGCTCCTAAAATCGAAACTATGGAAATAAGCATAAGTAATCCAATCACACGAATTTTTTTCATATGTATACCCTTTCAAAATATATTTAAGGTACGGAGCTACTAGGTAGCCCCGAATCTTATTATTTGTTTCGTAATAAACGCATACTGTTAAGTATTACAATAAGCGCAGCCCCTGTATCACTTAGTACAGCCATCCAAAGAGTAAGCCAACCTGGGAAGATAAAGGCAAGGGCAATAAATTTAATAATCAATGAGAACCATATATTTTGTTTAATGATGTGCAATGCTTTTCGACTTAGTTTCATGGTATAAGGAAGTTTTTCAAGATTGTCTGCCATCAAGACAATATCTGCCGTTTCCATTGCTGTATCAGTTCCTGCACCGCCCATGGCAATACCAAGGTTTGCGGTAGCGAGGGCAGGGGCATCATTAATACCGTCCCCAATCATAGCTACTGTTTTCCCTTCAGATTGAAGTTGTTTTACAGAATGAACCTTATCTTCTGGAAGTAAGTTAGCAAAATAACGATCTACTTTTGCTTTCTGTGCAATGTGTTCAGCAGTTCCTTCATTGTCTCCTGTTAACATAACAGTTTCCTGAATACCTGATCGTTTTAATTCTTGAATTGTTCCATAAGTAGTAGAACGAATGGAATCTGCTACTGAAATCATTCCTAAAATAACTTTGTTCGTTCCAACAAGTATCACGGTTTGACCAATTCTTTGCATTTCCCGAATCGGTTCGTTCCACATTTGAAGCGAAACTCCAAGCTCTTCATATAATGCTTTATTTCCAGCGTAGTATGTTTCGCTATTTATCGTTACTTGAGCACCTTTTCCTACAATTGCGCGGAAGTCAGCTCCACTTTGAATAGAAGTTTGATGTTCTTTCGCATAAGCTGTAATTGCTTTTGCAATTGGATGGTTAGAGTATTCTTCAATTGTTGCTGCGATGGATAATAACTCGTCTTCAGTACAATCTAAACTTCGTACATGCATTACTTTTGGTTTTCCCTCGGTCAATGTACCTGTTTTATCAAATGCAATAGCATTTAATGAACCAGCAATTTCTAGAGCAGTACCACCTTTAATGAGTACACCATTTCTTGCTGCATTTCCAATTGCAGATACAATGGCAACAGGAGTTGAGATAACTAAAGCACAAGGACATGCGACAACAAGAAGTTCTAATCCTTTATAAATCCATTCCATCCATTCGCCCATACCAAGAAGGGGAGGGATGATCATGACGCCAATTGCTAATACAAAAACGATAGGGGTATAGATTTTTGCGAAACGATCCACAAATGCTTCTGTGGGTGCTTTCTTTTCTTGTGCTTCTTCTACAAGGTGAATAATTCGAGATAACGTAGTGTCTTCAACGAGTTTAGTTACTGTAATCTCAAGCGAACCTTCTTCATTGATCGTTCCTGCATATACAGAATCGCCAATTTGTTTATCAATTGGGATAGATTCACCAGTTATCGGTGCTTGGTTTACAGTAGAAGTGCCTCCTATAATTGTACCGTCTAATGGGATTTTTTCACCAGGCTTTACAACAATCGTTGTATTCACTGCAATATCATCTACAGATTTTTTTATAAGTTCAGTTCCAACTTTTATCCAAGCCTCTGATGGTGCTAAATCAATTAATCCACGAATGGATTCTCGTGTACGTTCAATTGATTTGTTTTGTAGCGTTGCTCCTAATGCAAATAACCAAACAACGGTTGCACCTTCTAGCCATTGACCAATTAATGCAGCACCAATAGCAGCTGATATCATGAGAACGTTCATATCAAGTGATTTACTTTTTATTGCATAAAAGGCACTTTTGGCAGGCTTATAACCACCAATTACAATGCTTGCCGCATAGAGAAGTGTAATAAGGAGAGGTGGTACGTTTGTAAAACTCCCTCCAAATCCTAAAGCTAAAAATAAACCTGAGAGAATCAAAGTTGTATTTTTTGATTTTGAAACAGGTGCCGATTCTCTACGAGTTCCCGCTAAGGAAGCCCCAAATCCTGCGTTAGATACTTGTTTTATAATTTCCTCTACATCTCGTTCATGACGAATATGCATTTTTCCAGTAGCAAAGTTTACGCGAACTTCCTCTACGCCAGGAACATTTTGTAGATGTTTTTCGATTGTTAAGGCACATGCACCGCAATCCATACCTTCCACCAGGTATGTTTGTACGCCATCTCCTGTTACTTTCTGATTATCACGAGGTGATGGGGCTTCGCATGAGCTATCACTACAACAAGAAGTTTCTGATGTTACTTCTTCTTTTTGTATGGCGGATGCAGAAGAGCAACATGAAGATACCTTTTCTGGTTTAGGTCCACAACAGGAAGCGGAAGAGTTATTCTCTGTTTTCGCAGTATCAGTGTTATTACTGCAACAGGAAACTTTCTTAGCAACGGGAACAATTGGGATCTCTATTTTAGGGGAACAACATGATGTTGTTTCCTTTGCTTTTTCTATTTTCACAGTATCTTTGTCACTACTACAACAGGAAGCCTCCATAGTAGCAACGGGAACAATCGGAATTTCTTTTTTTGAAGAGCAACATGATGAAGTTTCCTTTTGTATTCCTTCTTTAGTAGGAGTTGATGAAGATTCACTGTGAGAAGAAGTTTGACAGCAGCTCGTTTGTTTTTCTTTCTTATCTGTCATGGCAACTCTCTCCCTTTTGAGATAAGCATGCATCGTTTTTATCACATGATGCTACCTCGTTTTGAACTTCATGAAATACAACGTCAAACATTGTAAGTAACTGTTCGATTTGTGCATTTCGTAAAGAATAGTAGACATACTTTCCTTCTTGTCTTCCAAGAATAATGCCACATCCTTTTAAACAGTTCAGATGTTGGGATATGTTTGACTGATTTCCGTTGATGATTTCTACAATTTCAGATACCGTTTTTTCCCCATCCATCATACATTGAAGAATCTGAAGCCGTGTTTTATCAGCAAAGCCACGGATAAATTTGGCTTTTATATCTAAATCATTTGTATTACACAATTGTATTCACTCCAATCGTATTAGTAATTACTAATATGTTTATTCTTCATTCATATTAGCATTGGCTAATATGTGTGTCGAAAATTTAAAAAAGTCTGACAAATAAGTGTTCCTTTACATTATTTTTGCTTTGGATATCTAAGGGGAAGTTGGAGTTTTTGAAAAACAAGGGCAGTTAGATGAGGGATTTGTAGATGTGATGGCAAGGAAGAAGAATATTAGTTTATAAAATATGGTTACACATGTTCCAAAGAGGCAACGCCTTCTTTGGATTTGGTGATATTTGTTGTTGAAATATCATTTGTTTATCCCTATATTTTGATTTATTTAGGATAAGGTTGTGCCCTTTAGTAATTGAGAGGTTCTTTGACTCGGTAGTTAAATTTTGTATAGGTAAAAGCTTCCTTTTTGGAGCTTATTGTAAGATAATTATTAGTAGTTAAATCGTTTTTGAGATTTTTTTAAGGGGAGATATAGATGGAAGCTAATGTTAATCAATTACAACAAACTAACGAAGAGATTGAAACGAGTGCGGATGAATTAGGCACATCTGTTTCTCGATTGGGGACGTTAACAAGATTTTTGCGCAACAATACTGATAGACAAATTGCTAATACAACAAAGCTTCTGTTATTAGAACAATTAGATCAACTTTGCATCATGTTAATAAAAAGAGCCGAGCAGCATAGTGCTTCAATGGGAAGAAGTAAAATAAAAGATGAGGATGTACAGAAGGCTTTTGAAGAATTGTTACAGCCACATGTATTTATTGACCAAATTACTAATTTGCTAGACCAACAGAAAGATGAATTAAGTGAACTTGCGTCTAGACAATCATTGCTAAGATTTTTGGAGGAATAGTTAAATGGAAATCGAAAAGAAAACGTTTTTCTTTAGGAATAATGAATATTCGATTGATGAAATGATTGACAGGATTTATGCTGAGGATTTTATTGAATTTTTTAAAGGGTATTTAACAGAAGAAACCAAACAACAACCTAGTAAAAAAAATTGTTTATTAGGGTTAGGACATGCCTATCCAGATAGTGAAGAGATGATACGATCAAAAATAATGCAAGCATTTGGGCAAATAGGGAGAAAAGGGGACAAGCTATCTGTAAATCTATTCCGATTAGCAGAGGTGGAAATAGATGTAACTACAAGTATAAAAGCGGAAATTGCAGATCTTATTACTACAAAAACAAATATTAGAAACAGAGATTCTTTATCTGCAAATTTAGAATACGATTTATTTTTAGAGGATGTGAATTATAATCAATCTTCTGTGGATTTAAGGTTCCGTGTTGACAAGACAGAATTAGTTACAAATCCTATTCCCACTCAAATAATAAGAAGCACGTTTGTTGAAGTACGTCTTTATACTGCAACGAAGCTAGCTGCTATATATAAATTAGATATAACTGAAACTCAGGCAATACAAATATTATCAGTAGTTTCATTATTGTTTAAAAGATATGTACCTAGAATAGAAAAAATAAGTTTGGATGAAGCTCAACTTATTATGATCAACCTTAAGTTAAAAGGACTAGTTTCTTCTCCAAAATTTAAATCTGATGATGATTTAAGAGTAGATATTTATGGAGTAGGTCCTCAGCACCAAAATAATAATATCATGCAGGTTATTGAAGATTCATCTAGTCTTAAAATGTATGAATTAGCGATTCAATGTATTATTGAGGGACATGCTTGTAATCTCAAGCTTACACACGACGGAGGTATTTATATTGGTACGCCAGTTAGTCCTAAAGTCTTAGATTATATCATTTTACAACTTAACTGGGTAATTCATAATAAAAAATTCTACAATGATATAGAACAAATTATGATACAAACATTTAAGCGTATAAAATCATCTATTCTTCAATATCATTTGGAAGCCAAAATAAAAAAAGTAGAGGAAGATTTAAAGAAAGTTGTCGAGGGCAGTAAGTTAAATGTTCAAAAGAGGAAATTATTATTTACGGTTTTGACTAATTTAGGATTAGAGAGTGTAATAATGTTAGAAGAGAATCAGATTCTAAATGTTATAAAAGAAGAATTAAAGGATGAAGAAATAAATATAGATAACTATGGGAACTTACAAAGTTTCTTTTCGGATTATTTTGTTTCACATCGTTATAAAAATCGCACGGATTCTGATGAACTAGCTAAAAATATTGTAATATTAATATGTCATTTTTATACAAAATTTAAAGATGATGTAGTAAGGATAATTGAAGAATATAAAATTAAAATTGAGGAATGGTCGGAATGTCTAGAACAGAGAACATCTTAACCAATGATGAAATAAACTGTTTAGATGTTATATTGTCAGATGTAAATTTAACTGCTCTTAAAGATTATTCTATTGATATGAAAGTGTTTGAGCAAAGGTTGGGAAAGGGAGAAGATATTAATTCTTTAAGATCAAAAGGAGTTTTTGATATAGAAGAATTAGAATCATTTGAACAAAAACATAGCGATGAAGATGCGGAACCGATATTAAAGCCAGTAAATGTATCTCTTGTTAAAGTCAATGTCAAAAAGCTAATAATGATTTGGTTGAATACTGTTTTTTATAATGCAGGAAGAACATTTTCATTAGAAAGAGATACTAAAATTGAATATGAGAACGGTGAATACAGTGTATTAATTGAAAATGGAATACAGGAAGCACCTAAAATCATTTTCTTAACAAAAAGGCTTAATGATTCAAAGCTGTTTCAAAATATAGAAGGAAAGGTTTATATCGCATTTTTTGCCTCATCATCTATTCCAGAAGAAAGAATGTCTCATTGGGATATACCATTAAGTAGTGTTGAAGAAGCTACTCGATTCTTTGCTTGGCTCCAAGAAAGTAATAAAGAAACATATTCTAAATTATATAATTACATAAATATACCGAAAGATTTGGATAATTCTCAAATTGAAGGTATTTTATTGCTTGTTAATGATTATTTGATTGAAATGGACTATCAAAAAACAAATGACAGTCGGAAATTTAGACAAGAATCAATAGAATATTTAATACCATATGAATTAATACGAGAAGTTTTTATTTCAACTAATGGTAATAAGAAAATTATTATTATTGTTAATAATAATCGAATAGAAATTCATTCATTTATCAATGGTGTAAAAAAAATCAATGAAGAATTGGAGACATACATTCAAAGTTTAGATGCTTGGATTAATGGAAAGGTAAAGAAACACCGATCTATTCAAAAGAGCATAAAAACTCCTATGTTATCTGATATAAAGCAATATATTGGTATATTTCTTATGATCATAGTACCAGCTATTACATCGTTTATGCTATTGTTTCAGGGTGTTAAGAATATAGAAGATATTTTTAAGGATCCAATTATGTTAACAATACATGTACTGCTTTCTGTTGTTATCATAATTATTATATTTTATCTAAGCATTGTTCCTCATATAAAATTAAGGTGGTTTTCGTGGGAGAGAGGGATTAAAAGAGTAGCTGAAAAAGATAAGAGTAAGTTAAATTTATAAATTAAAAACTATCCTTGCAAAAGGCATGATTTAATGGCATGACTTTTGTGTAAGGATAGTTTTTTTGTTTAAGCATTGTTAATATTTTTTTCATAAATATGAATTCGATTCATGTGAGTGAATAAAATAAAGAGATCATAATTATAATAAGCATAGATTAAATTTAATACGGCTTGTTCTTTATTTAGTTAAAAATTGATTTTAATTAATACTGTTCTCGCATAAGCATTAATACTACATGGTGATTTGTGAAAAGTAGGTGTTATGGGTGGAATCCTATGCAGTTTATGTTCGCGTATCAACTGATCGAGATGAACAGGTTTCATCTGTCGAAAACCAAATAGATATCTGCCGAAATTGGTTAGAACGAAATGGATTTAAGTGGGATGAAAAACGTGTTTATAAAGATGAGGGAATAAGTGGGACTTTATTTGTAGACCGACCTTCTATTCAATTGCTATTGCAAAAGGCAAAAACAAAAGAAATTGATATGGTTGTTTTTAAATCCATTTCTCGTTTAGCAAGGGATTTGAAGGATTCACTAGAGATTCGTGAGGTGTTTTTAGCTCATAATGTTCGAATCATTTCTGTTGAAGAAGGTTACGACTCTGTAAAGGCTGGAAAAAACGATATGGCATTTGAGCTATGGTCTTTATTTTCAGCTCAATACAGTCGAACGCTTTCGTCTAGTATTACGGCAGCTTTGTCAGTAAAAGTACGTCGTGGGGAACATATTGGGAAAGTTCCGTATGGATACAATCGTGAAAATCAAAAATTGGTGATTAATGAGGAAGAAGCCCAAGTTGTTCAAATGATGTATAAATGGTATCTCGAAGGTTGGGGATATAAAAAGATAACAAATGAATTAAATCGATTGGGTATAAAGTCGAAAACTAAAAAAAACTGGCAAATGACATCAGTTCAAAGAATCCTTCAAAGTTCAATTTATAAAGGAACCTTTATTTTAAATCAATATACTTCAGTAAAAGTTGGTGGTAAGAAAAAACAAATTCGAAACCCAGAAGAAAAATGGTTTGTTTTTCCTGATCATCACCCTAAGATTGTTAAAGAAGAGATATGGAATCAAGCAAATCGAAAAAAAAATAAAACAAATAAAACGAAAATCACAGCTTGGAATGAATTTCGCAATCTAGCAAAATGTGCAGTCTGTGGTTCTAATATGGTAATTGTACAGTCTCATTTGAAAAAGAAAAGTGGAGAGCGGACGGAATGGAAATATTTAAAGTGTTCTCAATATCGCCGGGCAGGAAAACATGGTTGTGTAAATCATGTGCCAATTCAATATGGGGATTTTCGTCAGTTTATCATAAGTTTACTAGTGGAAAAAGGAGAGTCTGTGACTTTAAGGCTTCAAAGCAATGTCGAAAAGGGGCAAGAGAAAAAGATAAAAAATTTACAACAGCTTATGAGTACAAATCAGCAAAAGAAAAAAGCATTACTAGATTTGTATTTAGAAGAACTTATTAATAAAGAAGAGTTTGAAAAAAAACGAAACGATCTTGAAGTGGAAATAATCAAAGCGGACCATGAATTACTGGTGATACAAAATGGTAATCATGTTCAAATTGATATTCAAACGATAAAACAAGCCTTTGAGCAGTTACAAAAGCAAGAGCAAGATTTAATTCACGTATTTCAAACGTTAATTCAAAAAATCAATATCCATCAAAATGGGACAGTAGACATTATATATACTTTTGAAAGTCCGTTAT
>NZ_BOQB01000136.1 GCF_018332475.1 Bacillus sanguinis
GATCAACAACAGCAACCTTATATGGATCAACAACAGCAACCTTATATGGATCAACAACAGCAACCTTATATGGATCAACAACAGCAGCCTTATATGAATACACAATACTATATGCCACCACCATCTCCCTATGGAAATCAACAAGCAATGTTTTATCCACCAAAACAACCGTACCCGACGCAGAATAAACAAAAACAACAACAGCAACCGAGTCAGTTTTCTAGTTTTGTTTCCCAATTTAAAACGTCAGATGGTAACTATGATGTAAATAAAATGATGAATACAGCTGGACAAATGATGAATGCGATGAATCAAGTGACAGGTATTGTAAAGCAAGTTGGAGGTTTTTTTGGTAAGTAATTTTGGATGGTTGTCTCTAAAAAGTATTGTATATGAAGTAAGGACTAGACAAATTTCCTTGAAATAAATGGGTATATATAACAAGCGGCTTTCCCTCTTTTCTCATACTGTAAAGTGTAATCAGATTTTTTTTAACGAGAGAGGAGAGAAAAAACTATGCATCATTGTCATCCTTGTTTTGGAGGGCATAAGCCTGTAGGACCTATCTGTACAACTGCTCCTGTTATTCATCCGACGAAACAGTGTGTAACACATTCTTTTTCAACAACGGTGGTGCCACACATTTTCCCAACACATACAACACATGTACATCATCAACAAATTAAAAACCAAAACTTCTTCCCGCAAACAAACTCGAACGTAAATGTTGTAGACCCAGTTGATCCAGGATTTGGCGGCGGATGTGGACCATGTGGTCATGGACACCATGGACACCATGGACATCAAATATCTCCATTTGGTCCAGGACCAAATGTATCACCATTCTTACCGAATAATGTATCACCAGTAGGGCCAAATGTATCACCATTTTTACCAAACAATGTATCACCAGTAGGTCCGAATATTGGACCGAACGTTGGTGGAATATTTAAAAAGTAAATGATATGTTAGAACTAGCGAAATGCTAGTTCTTTTTTTGTAATTGGAGTGTTGATATGAAAGTTATTGCTGTAACGGGATATAAGCCATTTGAACTTGGTATATTTAAAAATGATCATCCAGGGGTGGAATGTATAAAAAAGGCATTGCACCGAAAGTTAATTACTTTTGTAGAAGAGGGTTTGGAGTGGGTGATAATAAGTGGGCAGTTAGGGGTCGAATTATGGGCTGCTGAAGTTGTTTTTGAAATTCAAGTAGAATATCCAGATTTAAAATTAGCGGTATTTACTCCGTTTTTAGAACAAGAAGAAAGCTGGAAGGAAGATAACCGTGAATATTACGAATTTATTCTCTCTCAAGCAGACCATATTGATAGTATTACGAAAAGGAAGTACGAAAGCCCAGAGCAATTTAAATTGAAAAATCAATTTTTTATTGAAAAAAGTGATGCACTTTTAGCTGTATATGATGAAGAAAAACCAGGGAGTCCTAAATATATTGTAGAAGCAGCAAAGAAAAAAGGAGAAATAGAAAATTATCACAGTTATTTCATTCTTTTTTCCGATTTACAAGATATAATAGAAGAGGAACAGTGGAATAATGCTGAGTAATATGTAATATAGTACTCGTATATATGATTGACAAAAGGCATTGTTTCTGAAAAAATTTAGGTAATGAAAGTTTTGGCAAAAATTTGAGGTGAAGAAAATGATTTCGGATAAAATTAAATTAACGGCGAAAGATATTTTAGAAAAAGAATTTAAAACAGGCATGAGAGGTTATCAACAAGAAGAAGTAGACAAGTTTCTTGATATGATTATTAAAGACTACGAAGCTTTTCACAAGGAGTTTGAGCAATTAAAGCAACAAAATGCTCGTTTAAAGCGTGAATTAGAGGAACAAAAACTAGCAGCAACGCAAGTGCCACAACAACCAGTTGTACAAACACCAGTTGCACCACCTGTATATAACAACACGAATACGGATATTTTAAAACGTCTATCTAATTTAGAAAAAGCTGTATTTGGAAGTAAGTTATACGAATAATTTCTAGTGGTAAAAAGGTTAAAGCATTTTACATAGAAAAAAACATTGCAAAATCTTTTTGTTTCCACTATACTAATGGATGTCATAACGTTTGGGTAATCGCTGCAACGCCAACGTTGTAGAGGAAAGTCCATGCTCGCACGGCCTGAGATGGCTGTAGTGTTCGTGCCTAGCCAATTCATAAGCTAGGGTATTCTGGCTGTAAGGCTGGTTTAACGGCAGGGAAAAAACCTAAGTCCTTTCGGATATGGTTTGACTACCTTTAAAGTGCCACAGTGACGAAGTCCTTGAAGAAATGATAGGAGTGGAACGAGGTAAACCCCACGAGCGAGAAACCCAAATAATGGTAGGGGAATCTTTTCCAAGGAAATGAACGATGGGAAAGGACAGGTTGTATAACCTGTAGATAGATGATTGCCACCGGAGTACGAGGCGTGGGCCGTTTGCAGTACAAAGGAACAGAACATGGCTTACAGAACGTTATGAACCAACTATGAAATAACTCAGCTCTCCTTTGTTAGAGGAGGGCTTTTTATTTGTATGAAGTTATAAATTATGAGTTAAAATGGTTAATGAGAAAATTCTTCGTAAAATGTAATAATTAATAAGGAAAATTGTTATTAATTATTGTTTGAATATACATAAGAGGTGAATGCAAATGGGAAAAGTTACTTTAATCGCAACAGCGGCAATGGGTATTGAAGCGTTAGTTGCTCGAGAAGTTCGTGATCTAGGTTATGAATGCCAAGTGGAAAACAGCAAAGTAACATTTGAAGCAGATGAAAAGGCGATTTGTCGCACGAATTTATGGTTACGTACTGCGGACCGTGTGAAAATTAAAGTTGGCGAATTTAAAGCGACAACATTTGATGAGCTGTTTGAGAAAACAAAAGCATTAAACTGGGGAGATTATATTCCAGAGAACGGTGAGTTCCCTGTTATCGGTAAATCTTTAAAATCTGAGTTATTCAGTGTTTCGGATTGCCAACGTATCGTTAAAAAGGCTGTCGTTGAAAAATTAAAAACAACATATAAACGTACAACTTGGTTTGAAGAGGATGGTCCGTTATTCCGCATTGAGATTGCAATGCTCAAGGATATTGCAACATTAACAATTGATGCGAGTGGTGTGGGACTTCATAAACGTGGATACCGTATGGATCAAGGGGAAGCTCCTTTAAAAGAAACATTAGCTGCGTCTTTAATTAAATTAACAAACTGGAAGCCAGATCGTCCTTTCGTGGATCCGTTCTGTGGATCAGGTACAATCCCAATTGAAGCAGCATTAATTGGACAAAACATCGCACCAGGATTTAACCGTGGTTTCGCATCAGACGAGTGGGGCTGGGTAGGTAAACAAAACTGGCGTGAAGCTCGTCAAGAAGCTGAAGATTTAGCGAATTATGATCAACGACTACAAATCATTGGATCAGATATTGATCATCGTATGATTCGAGTTGCTCAAGATAACGCCGAAGAAGTAGGTTTAGGTGATTTAATTACATTTAAACAAATGCAAGTAAAAGATTTCACAACAAAAGAGGATTATGGCTATGTTGTAACGAATCCTCCATACGGAGAACGTTTAAGTGAAAAAGCACTCGTTGAACAACTGTATAAAGAAATGGGACAAGTATTCCGCCCATTAGACACGTGGTCAGCGTATGTATTAACAAGTTACGAAGCATTTGAGAAGTGCTACGGAAAAGATGCATCAAAGAAACGTAAACTGTTTAACGGATTTATCCGTACAGATTATTACCAATACTTCGGAAAGCGTCCGCCGCGTAATTCATAGTATAAAACTCCTCCAGCGCGCATATACTGGCTATTATGTAATGCGTAAAGGAGGAACTGATATGGATAGTTTCCAGTTATCGATGATTCAAAAGGCTATTCACCGTACGTATGATGAGCTCGGAAAAGAAGTGGATAGTCAAGGTGTGATTGTAGATGAAATACAAAAAGCGCAAGAAGAATATTTGTCAGCTCTTTCACATGAAACGGCGATTGATAAACGTTATTTAAAGTCATTAATATAGAAGAAAATTTTCCTTTTTCGAAAGGAAAATTTTTTTTCGTGTATTTCTATGTATTACAACAGGGGAAAGTGGCTGCACACATATGAGTAGCAGTTGCTATAGCTTTATAGAAAAACTTTTTGGTTGGAGGCTAAGGATGTTTACTGAGAAGAGATTACCATTTGAAGTAGGAAAACAAGATAATTTTTATGATAAGTTGAATGAGTGGATTGGAGATGTGTTTTACGACATCCTTCCGGAAAAAGGCTTTGAAGAGCGTGATGAGCAGATCTTTATGGCGTTTCAATTAGAGCGTGCTTTCCAAGAAAAGAAAGTTATGTTCGCAGAAGCGGGTGTAGGAACAGGGAAAACAATTGTATATCTTCTATATGCAATTTGCTATGCACGTTATACTGGGAAACCAGCTATTATTGCTTGTGCAGATGAAACGTTAATTGAGCAGCTTGTGAAAGAAGAAGGAGACATTGCTAAGTTATCTGAAGCATTAGGGCTATCTGTTGATGTAAGGCTTGCGAAATCAATGGATAATTATTTATGCTTACGTAAACTTGAAGATGTTATGAGCGGACGAGCTCCAGAAGTAATTGAAGATGTATACTACGAGTTACCTCAGTTTGTATTCGATCATGGTACGATGCAAAATTTTACTCACTACGGTGACAGAAAAGAATTTCCACTTTTAAATGACGAAGAATGGTCAAAAGTAAATTGGGATTACTTCCAAGATTGCTTCACTTGTGATTCTCGTCATCGTTGTGGACAAACTCTTTCTCGTGAACATTATCGTAAAGCAGCAGATTTAATTATTTGTTCTCAAGATTTCTATATGGATCATATTTGGACGTACGATGCACGTAAACGTGAAGGGCAAATTCCGTTATTACCAGAAAGTAGCTGCGTTGTATTCGATGAAGGACATCTTGTAGAATATGCAGCTCAAAAAGCTTTAACGTATCGTTTAAAGCAAACGATGATGGAGCAACTTTTAACAAGATTGTTGCAAAACGATATTCGCGAGGAGTTTGCACATTTAGTAGAAGAAACAATTTGGCAAACAGAGCGATTCTTTGATGTGTTACAAGAGCATAAAAAAGAAATTGCCGGTTCTGATCGTTTAGAAATTACCGTGACAGAAAAAGTAACTGCTGAAGCGAAGCGACTTTATGCGAAAATTGGTGAAGTCGGTGATGCATTAGTATTTGAAAGTGAAATGCATACAGTAAACACGTATGATTTAAATATCGTTGATGAACATTTAGATGTATTAGAGCATTCCCTTCGTCTGTTCATGCACGAGAAAAATGTAATTACATGGGGTGAAGAAGGTGATGGAGCCTTCACGTTAGTAATTATGCCACGTGCAGTTGAAGAAGTATTACAAGAGAAAGTATTCTCGAAGAAAATCCCGTATATCTTCTCGTCTGCTACATTATCTAATAACGATTCATTCGCGTTTACAGCAAATAGCTTAGGGGTAAAAGATTACTTATCATTCTCAGTTGCCTCACCGTTTGATTATGAGGAGCAAATGGCAGTAAACTTACTATCGCATACGAAAGAAAATGAATGGGAAAGAAAGTGTCAATATACACTTGAAAATATACAAAAAACAAATGGACGTACACTTGTATTATTCCGTACAACACAAGAGCTTGCAGCGTTTAAAGAATATGTAAGTAAAGAACAAATGTCAGTTCCGTTCCTATATGAAGGGGATCAAGAAATTAGTCAGCTCGTTTCTCGCTTCCAAAATGAAGAAGAGACTGTACTTTGTGCCGTTCATTTATGGGAAGGTTTAGACATTCCTGGTTCATCATTATCACATGTTATCATTTGGTCATTACCATTCCCTCCAAACGATCCTGTGTTTGAAGCGAAGCGTAAACATGTTAATGATCCGTTCTGGGATGTAGATGTACCATATATGATTTTACGTCTTCGTCAAGGAATTGGCCGTTTAATTCGTACGAGCGACGATAAAGGTGCTATTTCAATCTTCTTATCTGATACAGAAGATGAGAAAGTGGTAGAAGCGGTGAAAAACGTACTACCAGTAGAAGGAAAAGAATTATAAGGAGAAAGCTTGGCGCTTGCCAAGCTTTTTTTCTATTATAAAAGGAATTTAGATTCTCATGTCGAATTAAGTTTGAGGTAGAAAAGGGAGGTTTTTATACGATGACAGTAGCTACATATGAAGTAGAAAAACAATTTTTAACATATGTGAAGAAGATACAAAATTACGGAGAAGCATTAAGTTTAATGTTTTGGGACTTAAGAACAGGTGCGCCTAAAAAAGGTGTAGACCAGCGTTCAGAAGTAATTGGTATGCTTTCATCAGAAGTATTTGTAATGTCGACTTCAGATGATATGGGGAACTATTTAACAGAACTTGAAGCTTTAATACGTGAAGATAAACTTTCTGAAACGACGAAGAAAATGGTTGAAGAATGTCGTAAAGAATATGATAGAAATAAGAAAATTCCACAAGCTGAATACGAGGCTTATGTGAAATTAGAAGCGAAAGCAGAAAGTGTGTGGGAAGAAGCTCGCGAAAAATCTGATTTCGAAATGTTTCGTCCGTATTTAGAAAAAATTGTTGAATTCAAAAAGAAATTCATTACATATTGGGGTTACGAAACATATAAATATA
>NZ_BOQB01000137.1 GCF_018332475.1 Bacillus sanguinis
TTATACTATAACATAAAAAAAGCATTTCCCGAAATAGGAAATGCTTTTTTAAATTGTTTACGTGTTTCTTCCATACTTACATTATATTTCGAATTCTTATCCATACAATTCTCTTCTAATTTCCTAATCATCCCGATGTATTTGCAATATACGAAGTACTACTTAAATCATATAAACAAATAAAAGCGATTAATCATACATGCTCTAAACACGAATGACTAACCACTTTCCAGTTTCTTCTCAATTAACATGTTTTACCTTAAATATTTCTTGCAATATGTGGCTTACTGTAATGACTTGTACCACCGCCGCCTACTACTACTTTACCTCCTTTTTCAAAAATTAATAATTTACTTGAACCATCTGCAAGTAGTACTATTACTTCAGCGTTGTTACTTGTTGCTACATAAATTACATAACCACTTTTTGATATACACGTTTCCCAATTCGCATCAAATTCTGATCTTACTACACGATTGGAATACACTTGATTTTCAACCCTATCTTGTGCTTCGTTTTCCAAAGTTATCCCCCCTATTTCTCCAAAATATCATTTACAAAAAAATACGGTTCTATTTTAAATAGTAACAACTGTCTTTAATATAAATAGTATATGTAAGTAGTAGAAAAATGCTTGGACAGTGAAAAGGTAATAAAATGCAAGTAGTTTACAATTAAAAACAAGGCAGTCGATATTATATCGACTGCCTTGTTTTCATACATAGTTCTTTATTTTTCGTTTCGCACAGCTTCAAAAGTAAACATTTGATTTGCATTTGACGGTTCTTTTCCATAAACATAGTCAGCAGAGCAAGTAATGTTAGAGAAACCAATACTTTCTAAAAGAAGTTTAAACTCTTCTATTCCATACCAGCGCACCGCGAAGCGTTGTAGTTCTGTTTGTACTAACTTTCCTTTACTCCATTTTTCATATTTTAAATATGATAGAGTAACTTGGTTCAGCCAATCTATTTCAATTGATTTATTTTCTAATGTAATTCCGTCACCGCTCGGCAAAGAGAAAGTCGATGTATGAATCTCTCCAGTCTTCCAGTCATGTGGAAGCATGATATCAACGATTAACCGACCACCTGGCTTAAGGTGTTCATAAAAACATTTCAATGCGCTTATAGAATCCACACGATTTTCAATTAAACAAAAAGATCCAGTAGGAATGATAATTGCCTCATATTTATATGGCAGTGAAAATTGTTTTAAACTTCCTTCATATAAATTAGGATGTAAACCTCTCTCTTTACAGCGTATACGGCAAGAATCTAGCATTTCAGGTGAATAATCTATCCCATCTACTGTGAAACCAGCTTCAAGAAGCGGGATGATGACGCGTCCTGATCCTACTGCTGCTTCGAGAATTCTTCCTCTACAATTTTTTAAACGTTCTTCGTAATACTCAATATCACCATTTAAAGAATAACCGACAGGCTTAGTGAAATCATAAAGTTCCGTGCAAAGTGTACTATAAAAACTAAACATATATTTTCTCCTCCGTTTTTTACGTACGGAAGATTTTCTTTCAATTAATCTTCCTGTACCTTTATTTTCAATAAAAATCCGAAAGAGCTGACTGTCATAATATATCACTCACTTTCCATAGAATATAATTACATTGTATAATATTCCCTTCGAAACGAAAATACAAAAAATGAAAATTTAGAATTTAACAGAAAGGAGGATACGATGAATTCATTAATTATATTTCTTTTACTCCTTTTTGCTTTAAATGCAATAATTTTCTTTATAGCAAAGAAGTATGTACGAATTTGGAAAGTAGCCAGTGGTATTTTCATACTTTCTTCTCCCGTTGTTTTCTTCGCCACTTTGCACGTTATTGGTGAAAAAGTAGGAGATGGATTCGCTGGAGGCTTTGCTGGGCTTATCTTTAGTGGCCTATTAATCATAAATGCCATCTTTTTATTTATTGTAAGCATTTTTGTATCCACCAATAAAAATTCACATTAAACTCCCCCTTTCAACATATAAAGAGCTTACCATGTAGTAAGCTCTTTACCCTTCACTATTTATTTCACAATTGGCAATGTCACTTCACTTAATTTTACTGTAAGCTTCGTGCCAGCTTTCGGTCTAATCGTATAATCATAGTCACTAGCGATTAAAACAACCCCTATTTGATGCCCCGCTTTAAATACATAATCGTCTGGCTGCATGTCCCATGTAAATGTATAATCTTTGCCCGGTTGAATCGCTGTTGAACTTTCTATACTCGTTAAGTTTTGTGGATCCATCCAACCTCTCGTTACGATTTCCGGCTTCGTTCCACCATAATCAACAAGTAAAGCAGTTAAATTTGATACAGAGCGATCAATATTTCCTGTAATTGAAATCTTTGGTGTACCGCTTATACGCGTATCTTTTTGCAGTACAGGCATTGTATACACTAATCGATTGGCTACTTCTAATTCTGGGTTTGCTACTAATTGGTTTGATTTCATTTTTGCATCATCTACGAATGAAAATACCTTATTAACAGAACCCATACTTAATGGTAAATTAACTGCTTTGTTACTTAAATACATACGAACTTTTGACGGCACAGCTGATGGATCCGGCCAGTTTTTTAATTTTTCCCAAGTTTTATTTTCACGTTGTACATCGACCATTGCTTCATTCATAATTCCATTTTCAATTCCATACAACCAATAATCGAGCCATTTATTTTGTGTTCTTTGCCAGTCATTCGTTGATGTCCCGCCATGTCCCCCTTGATGTAACCACATTTTACGAGGAACATTATTTTCTCCAAGTGCATCCCACCATTGCGCGAACTGCTTCGTCTTTACATTCCAATCATTTAAACCATGCACAACAAATACGCTCGCTTTTACATTTTTAGCATCTTTTACATAATTACGTTTATCCCAAAAATCATTATAATTACCAGTTTTCCGGTCCTGTCCAGCTGTTAACTCTTTTATTACTTGTCCGCAAACTTCAGGATTTTCTCTTGTTAGTACTGCTTCTGCCATATTATCTGTATCTTCTCCTTGGTATCCACCTGGCGCAATAACTGCACCGTTTGCACGATAATAATCATACCAACTACTAATCGCTGCGATTGGAATAATTGTTTTTAAACCTTCAACACCAGTCGTCGCAACAGCATTTGGTAACGTACCATTATACGAAACTCCTGTCATACCTACATTTCCCGTTGACCAATCGGCTTTAACTTCCTCACCATTTTCTGTATATGCTTTCGCACGTCCATTTACCCAATCAATTACAGATTTCGTCCCTAATATTTCTTGCTCATCCCCAGTCGTCGGACACCCTTCTGATTTCCCAGTTCCAATACTTTCACCTAAAATAACTGCATAACCTCTTGGCACATAATAATTTCCGTATGTACCGAGATTAACAGCTCCATACGGTTTCCCTTCATACGCATACAATTCTTCATCTACATTATATACAGGAACATCTTTCAAACCAGCTCGATATGGGCTCATTTCATATATTACGGGCACTTTTACATTAGGATCTGTTTTGGGGCGCATAACTTTTACTGACACTCGGTCTTTTTTACCATCTCGATCACTATCAACTTCCGTCTCTACAAATAGATTTTCGATGATTGCTTCATCAAGCGAGTAGATCGGTTTTGTCATCCCATTTTCTAATTCAATCTTCGTATTTGATTGTAACCCTTCTGAAACTTTCCCATTTAACTTCACATCATTCTCATTTATGTAGTTTCTTTCTTTACTGTCTGCATGCGCAGTCATACTAGAAACACCCGATGTAACTGATAAAGATAAAATTGTTGATAATGTAATTGCTATTTTCTTTTTCCCCATACTCTTTCCTCCCCATATATGTCTTCTTTTACTATACAACAAAATTACTGAAAATTCAGTTTATATTTTATGCAAAAACTTGAAAAATTTGTAGAACACTCTTCCAACGAGCTTTCAAGATTATATATCCTGATTTACCACTCTCATATAATTAATAAAAAGCATCGCCTAATAATAGACGATGCTCCTAATAATATTGAATTAAACAGGCTTCATATTAATATAAAATCGTATTTCTCCCTCTATAGTAGATACTCCATAGTCAAAACCATGTCTCTCTAAAATACTTTTCACTATCGCTAATCCTAATCCAGTGCCAGAATGGTCTTTACTACGAGAAGATTCTAAAACGTAAAAAGGTTCCCAAATTTTATCGATATCTTTCATTCGTTCAGCATTCATACCATTTTGAATTTGAAAATATACACTTTCATTTCGACCTTCCAAAGTAATTTTTATATGTTGATTTGCTGTATATTTTATCGCATTAGAAATTAAATTTTGAAAAACCATTCTCATTTTATTTACATCTGCATAAATAATTGCATCGCCAACATTATAATTCACTTGCAGATCAATTTCATTCGACTCCAGTTCAATCTTATGCTTATCTACTATACTTTGGACTAGTGATACAATAGGAAATTGTTCTTTTTGTAAAACATCTCTCTCTAATTTAGAAAATCGTAATAACTCTTCAATTAAGTTCGAAATGTGATCAGTTTGTTTAATAATAGTATCTATGTATGTGCCATCATCTAAACCATCTTTTATTCCCATAGAATATGCTTTTACTAGTGCGATTGGTGTTTTCAATTCGTGCGTCACATCACCCATAAATCGTTTTAAATGTTCATTTCGATCTGTTAAATCTTCATGTGCCTCATGTAGTTTATCACTCATGATATTAATGCTATTAGCTAAGTCTCCTATTTCATCATTTGTTTTCACTTTCGCTCGTTCAAATTTCAAATTTGAAATATCTTCTGCAACATCACTTAATTCTTTCAATGGTCTCGTGATTGTTTTTGAAAGTATCCATACAAGTACGATGATGAGAAAAATCGTAATACCTAATATGTATAAATAAAATGAATTTAACGTTTTTATCACTTCATTTGAATGTGCGATAGAAACTCCTACTAGAATCAGCAAATTGTCTTTCGCAATATATTTCACAAAAAAACTAGATTTCATCTTCTCTTGATCATATATTTTATTCGAATGCCCGAAGTTCTTTACTTTCATTATTTCTTCTTTTGTAATCCAAAGTTTATTAAGAGCAACTCTTTTCTTTGTAAGTTGCATACGTAACTCTTCATTAATATGATCTTCTGAATCGTTTATCGATGTATACGTAATTGTAACATTCGCCTCATTTTCAATACTAGAAATTGCTTCATGCAGTTGTTCACTCGGTATCGCCTGTATTTGTGCTGTAATACCTTCTAAACTTTCTCGCGTTTTGTAAATATTATATTTCGGTAAAAGATAGTTAATTAATAATAAAGATATCGTAAAAATAAGAACTACAGTTAAAGAAATGCTGAGAAATAGCTTTTTTCCAAGTTTATTCACTCTGCTCCTCCAAACTATATCCTAGCCCGCGGTGCGTCTTTATAATATTTTCTCCTACTTTTTTACGTAATCTTCTTACATGTGTATCAACAGTTCGCTCTTCTCCAAAATAGTCAAATCCCCATACGATATCTAACAATTTTTTACGAGTTAAAATCATGCCTTTATGACTTAAAAAACACTTTATTAATTCTAGCTCTGTTTTTGTAATATCTAACTCTTTGTCATTTTTATAAACTTTATTTTTAGTGAAATCTATTTTCAAATCTTGAACTTGAATGACATCATCATGCTGTATAAGCTTTTTCGCCCTAGTTATTAATACGCCTGGATGAAATGGTTTTTTTACGTACTCATCTGCCCCACTTTGAAGCGCCGCTAATTCGTCTTCGCTCTCACTTTTCGCCGTAAGCATTAATACTTTTACGCTTGAGTTTTTCTTTATTTCCTGACAAACAGTAATACCGCTATGTTTCGGCATCATCCAATCTAAAATAGCTAAATCAATTTTTTCATCATAAAATATTTGAAGTGCTTCTTCTCCATCTTTCGCTAAGAAAACTTCGAAGCCTTCTTTCTCAAAATAAGCTTTTAAAATCCTTAGCATATCTTGTTCATCATCTGCTATTAATACTCTCATACATAATCCTCCATTGCTTTTAAACAAAAATCAATTGTATCATACAACTTCTTTGTTACATGTATGTGACAGAAAAATATTTGAATCATTTAAGGGTATAGTAAAAACGAGGTGTTGTACTATGATGAAAAAAATCGGGGTCATTACTCTTCTTTTCTTCTTATTATCAACAAATGCGTTCGCAAATACAAATCACCAAATTGAAGTATTTGATTGTCAAAAAGAAATGGTCGTTCAAAAACAATCTTTAGATCCAGCTATTCAAAAAGAAGCTATTCAATATGCTAAATCGATTACTGGCCCATTCAAAAACTTAAACGTCGTTCCAAAAGATGGTCACATGATAAAAATCCCTTTATCTAAACCAGTTTCTATTACAAATCAATGGTTACATACAACAATTGATGAAGTACTAATTCTTCTACCGCTTAATCAAAAACCTTATATTATGCTTTACGATGATGAAAATAATCCGCATTTCTATTATGTAAAAGGTGATCCGAAGGGACTATTGAAGCAAATGAATGTAAAAACATAATTGAATAGAAAAAAGAGATCTCATAAGCTTATTTTTAGAAGCTGAGGTCTCCTTTTTATACTATTATTTCGGTAAATGAAATTAAATTTTCATGTTATAAATATAAGTACTCAAAACTAACAAAATATTGTTTTGAGTGCCCTTTTTTATAATACTTTATAGTGACTTGATCCTTTATATACTTCTCTCTTCACAAATCCATTTGCACGATAAAACGCATCACCTTGTTTTGTATCTGTATGTAAAACAACTACTTTAAAATTATCCTTTTCCGCATGAGATATTAGTTGGTTTAATAACAATTTCCCTAGACCTATACGACGATAGTCCTTTGAAATATAAAATCTCCTTAATCGACCAATCTTATTATTTTCTGAGTATAGGTCCTCATTTAATCCTCCTATTCCAATTAACTTTTCTCCTTGAAAAATACCAAATAAACATTCACCATTTTTATTAAATGTGTTTATTTTATTTTCATATTCACTTATTAGTTTTATT
>NZ_BOQB01000138.1 GCF_018332475.1 Bacillus sanguinis
TTAATAACAACTGGAAAGTTATTAAATAACGGATATAATAAATAAAAAAGATGGGCTTCGCCCATCTTTTAGTTTAATTTTGCATTCTCTTGCTTTTTTAAAGCTTTTAATTTCGCCGGTGTAACATCAGTGCCTTGTTCGTTAACAACTTTAATTCCTTTAAGTTCGTTTAACATATTTTGACGAAATCCTTTTAAATATTGTTCACGTAGCGATTGACGCTCACGTTGTTCTTCTTCAGTTAAACCTTCTGCTTTTGCTTTTTTCGCTAAGAAGTTAATGCGTTCAACGAGTTCGTGACTAAGCATCTCGAATCCCCCTTCTAATCAAAACTGATTATTATCATACAATAGTTACTCTTCTTTATCAAGCAATTGCTTTGTATACTCTACATATCTACGATGTACCGTCGCTTTTGAAACATTATGTCCAAAGCCACGAAGCGTCGCTGCAATTTCTTCGAAAGTAAGTTCACTTTTGCGCAAACGTACAATTTCCTCAATCGGTACTTCTTTCTTCTCTCGTCCTACACTTAAATGACGATTCTTTAAATTGTTTTCTGGACGATAACCTTTTTCTACTGCTCGTTGCATACCACGTTTAATTTTTAAGTTATGAATCTTTCTTTGGTACTCTTCAACAATACCGATAATATCTAATACCATCGAATCAGAATCCGACAATTGCAATTCCCCATTATGCGTATGCGTGTAGACTTTTATTCCTTCTTTATGTAAACAGTGCATTAATGCAATCTTTGCATTTCCCCTACCAAGGCGCGTTTCATCTTGTATGAGTAGCACATCAATTTGTTCGTCTCGAATTGTATCTAGTACTTCTAATATACCGTCACGTTCAATTGTATATCCACTCGCCTGTTCTTCAATCACCTTAGCAACATTCATTTGATAGCGCTCCGCTAAATGCAATAATTCATCTTTTTGACGTAATAATGATGTTTCTTGCGCTTCTTTCGTTGTACTCACACGTGCATAAATAATTGCATTCATTATGAACCCCTCTTTCTCACTATTATTTCCCTCCAGTGTAACATAAATTCGCCTTTTGTTCGAACTTATGTTTGTAGAATGTTTTTTCGCATGTTATACTTATAAATAAGAAAAATGAAAGAAAACGAGGTGTTAGAAAACATGGAAAAGTTAACGAAACGCCAGCAAGACATTCTCGACTTTATTAAGCTAAAAGTACAAGAAAAAGGATATCCACCTTCCGTACGTGAAATCGGTCAAGCAGTCGGCCTCGCTTCTAGTTCTACAGTGCACGGACATTTATCAAGATTAGAAGAAAAAGGATACATTCGACGCGATCCAACAAAACCACGAGCAATTGAAATTTTAGGTGACGATCGAATGGATACGGAAACACAATCTGTTATCCAAGTTCCAATTGTCGGAAAAGTTACTGCTGGATTACCTATTACAGCAGTGGAAAGTGTAGAAGATCACTTCCCACTTCCAGCTAGCATTGTTGCTGGAGCAGACCAAGTGTTTATGTTACGTATTTCTGGAGATAGTATGATTGAAGCCGGTATTTTCGATGGAGATTTAGTTGTTGTTCGTCAACAACAGTCTGCATATAACGGTGAAATTGTAGTCGCTTTAACAGAAGATAACGAAGCAACTGTTAAACGTTTCTATAAAGAAAAAGACCATTTCCGTCTACAACCGGAAAACTCTTCATTAGAACCTATCATTTTAAAACAAGTGTCAGTTATCGGAAAAGTAATTGGCGTATATCGTGATTTACATTAATAATAATAAAAGAAGATAATTACCTTATTTATATACGGTAATTATCTTCTTTTTTGTATTTTGATAGATTTTCATACATTCTATTTGTTATGAACGTGTTTCAATCGACACATCACCAGCAGCTGTTTTACCGCTAATCTTTTTACTACCATTACCAATTGTTATATTATTATTTTCTACATTAAAAATTGTTACGTCGCCAGCAGCGCTTTGCCCAGTAATAACTGCATCTTGTGGTTTTTCCAATAAAGTAATATCTACATCCCCAGCAGTTGAGCTTACCTCTACATCATACTTAGGATCATGATTCATAACATATACATCCCCACTAGCCGTTTTCACTGTTACTTTCCCTATTACCTTATTAAAATTCACCTCACCAGCTTTTGTAGATCCCTCCACACTCTTAGCTATGACATGTTTCAAATCTACTTCTCCAGCGAGTGTTCCAACACTTACGCGATCACTTTTCACATCACTCATTTCGATTTGTCCAGCGGATGAATTTACTTTTATCTCTTGGTAAGAACGTTCTGGTACCAATATAGTCACTGTCGACGTTTGAAACTTGAAATTGTAAAAAGAAAAATCAAATGAAGCACCTTTTTCTCTTTCCCCAATAATTTTTAACGTGTCACCATCTTCAGCAATACGAACCTCGTGTTTACGTACATCTCCTGTTTGCTTTACATAAAAAGAAGAGTCAGGAGATTTTTTGACAACAATATCCCCAGCATCTAACTTAACTTCTATACTTTTTAATGTTTCGTTTTTAATAACGTCTTCTTTGTTTCCTTTTTCTGCAGTTTGTACTGCTTTTTTATATGTTTGTGAAATCCCTATTATTCCAATAATGATACAAGCGATAGCTACTAACAATATTTTCTTCATCATCTACTCCCCTTTTATCATTTTGAAGTTCCATACTACATAACGTACACATAACCTTTTAAACCACTTCGTACTATAATAAGCAATTATACATAACAACAAACCTACTCCAACAAACGTTATACTAACGAATAAATCCAACCATATAAAAGTACCCATAAATATTTTTGCGATAACGAAAAATGGTGCCACTACACTAGCGATCCCACCGACCCAAAAGGAAAATATAAACGCGATAATGGCAACTAACGGGCCTAATACAATAATGAAATTAAACAAACTAAGTCCAATCGCTGCCATAACAGCCCTTGTTATATTCGAAGTAGATGGGTCCTTTTTCATTTCATCAAATCGATACAAAGCAAGTAAATCTTTCGCAATTACTTTCGGCGAGCCAAGACCCTTTATTATTTCCGATTCAGTTTTCCCCTCTTCTTTCCCAAACTGAAAATGCTCTTCATAATCAAATAAAATATCTTTCCTCTCTTCTTCCGGTAACTTTCTAAGATGATTTGATAATTCTTTAAGAAACTGCTCTTTACTCATCCCATTCCACCCCTTCAATAATTTCTTGTACGCCTTTTGCAAAATCACGCCACTCTGTTACTAACAAATTCAGTTGCGTTTCCCCTTGCTCCGTTAGTTGATAATATTTACGAGGCGGCCCCTCCGTAGATTCTTTCAAATACGTTTGAAAATATCCTTCTTTCGTTAAACGACGTAATAAAGGATACACTGACCCTTCCGATATTAAAAATTTATTTGAGATTTGCTGAACAAGTTCATAACCGTAACAATCCTTACGTTTCACAAGTGCCAACACACACAGCTCTAACACGCCTTTTTTAAACTGAACGTTCAAGTGCAATCCCCCTTTCTCATTTCAGTACTGTTCAATACACGGTACCTTCCTTATCCATAATATACCACTTAGTATTGTTTATTGCAAGGTACTGTATTTTTCAACACTCAATTTTCTCATTACATACATCCGCTCCACGAAACAATCAGCATAACACATATTCCAATCTCCACATTTTCATTCATAGCTAGCACGCATTTTAAATAATCCTCATGATTTTGTTCGGGCGTTTTGCGGGCACCCATCCAATTCATTTCACAAACCTCTATATTATCTACAAATAAAAAAAGCCTTGATACTGATATTTCCCCCTTTTCTATTGTTTACTTTATAAGGTCGAAAATTTGGTATTACTGCTGGAAATGCTAATAAGCTTGTTTTACAAGGTGCGTCTGAGCATGAATTAGATTTAGTCTTTTCAAGAGTAGATGGAAAGTTCTTACCGAGGTCAACATTGTTCAATGCATTCTCACGCATACTTAAGAACGCAAATTTACCTAGATTAGAAATACATTCATTACGACACACCCACGCGGTTCTTTTATTAGAGTCTGGTGCCAGTATGAAATACATTCAAGATAGGCTAGGTCATAAGAGTATAGAAATTACTTCCAACGTTTATTCTCATATTAGCGACAAAATTAATAAGGATTCTATTTCGGGGTTTGAAGCTTATATGAATAATGTATTGGGGTAACTTTGATTTTTTTGTGGGTGTTTTGTGGGTGAATTACTCTTCTTTCAAATAAAAGTGTTTTACCCACAAAATAAAAAAACCCTCAACACGTTGTGTGTCAAGGGTTTGAGCCTCTTAGTACAGAGACATATACTGATCGCGTTCCCATTGGTGAACTTGCGTGCGGAACAAATTTCAGGATATCAATTCAAATCAAATTTATTAGAAAGCGTTAATTTATCAGCCTTTTGTATATCCGATAAATCAAAACACTCCAAAATGCACCATGTAAAATCGGGCGTTTTTCGGGTGATTATCGGGCGTTTTTAAATCTAAAACAAAAGAGCACAGCGTGTATATAAAGTGCTACCAACACTCTATATACCGTCCGCCTACTCTAACTAGGCAAACACTTGCTGTACTCTTACGAACTATTTTACAGTACGTAAGGGCTCCTTAGCAACAGTTTGCTTACACCTGGCATTCTGTTGCTTTTTTGTTTATACAAAGGGGCTAATTAATGATGGAAAAGAAACGTATCGATGTTATCGCAACTAAAGAATCCTTCTACAATCTTTCTACATTTAAAGAAGTAGAAGAATTAAACAAAACTGTACGTACATACAGAGACACTATCCGTATGTCTATTAAACGTACTGACGTACAATCAAAACTTATTACATTACTTGAAATTTTAAAGCGCCACAGTTGTAAATATGTAGGTGTTAGTTTCCTATGCAAAAATAGAATTGCTGAAAAGATGGAAGTTTCATATAAGACTGTACAACGTTTAATGAAGAAACTTGTGGATCTAGAGATGGTTAAACAAGTGGCAATGAAACGTACAAAAGATATGCTGCAAACTTCTAATGCTATTATTATTCAACCGATTGTGGAAGAAGTGTCCAACAAGGTAGATACAAAAAGTCCTACAAAGTGTCCTACCATTAAAACAACCCCTGTTTCCTTAAAACAAAATATAAAAGATAAAAACAAACGTAATAGTAATGAGAATAGCAATACTCCTGAAGAGAATATTGAACAAGCTGATTTTGTTGCTCACTGGGTACCACAACGTTTCGTTTCTTTAACTAGCTCTTTCTATTCTGAATCTAAAACAATTCAAGAACTGTGGAAGGTCGTAAGACAGTGCAATACAGTTACAAACTTCTCTACAGGTGATAAAGCATTTGATAAAGACCAGGAGCTTACTATCGGCTTAAATGCTATTAAAGAATTCGTTATGAAAATTAAATCCGGCACAAAAATGAACAAGGGTAAATTCGCTTATTTCAATGGGATTGTAAATAACTTAATGGACAAGTTCTACTTTGATAAAGAGTTTATAGGGATATAATAACTTCGAAAAATACGAACAAGTGTTTGATTTATTCCCAACAACTTGGTATCATATGGTTAGATACTCCATACATAAAGTGAGGTATACACCATGAAACCATTAACAAGTAGACAAGCTGAAATTTTAACTTTTATCCAAGAAAAGGTCATAGAAAACGGATTCCCTCCCACTGTTAGAGAAATCTGTAAAGCGACCGGACTTGCTTCTAGTTCCACAGTACATGGGCATTTAATGCACTTAGAAGAAAAAGGTTATATTCAGCGAGATCCATCTAAACCTCGTACAATTAAAATTTTAAAAGGAGGATTTAAACATGATTACCAATCCAGTAGCATTTGAAAAGGACAAATTGATTAGGAATATTTATTCGAAACAAAAAGGTATTGCAGCTTTATTATTAAAGCATGAAAATCGTCAAGAGGTTGCACACCTCATTTACAAATGGCATTCTCATAAAAACTTTTTTATCCAAAACGCCGCTATTACAAATATACCTTTAGATGAACTTAAAGAAAGACATAAGCAAGTTACTCAATTACTTGAGCAAGTAGAGTTATATACAACCCAGTAAACATTGATAAATAATCCCAATATCTCCAAACTTTGATATGATGATGTTGTTATTATATATCAGGAGGTTATTTCATGAGTTATGATACTGTAGCATCGCTACAACGTATGAATCAATTAGAACAAGCGGAAGCTGCCGCTGGAAAACGTTTATTATTAAAACGAGTAACTCCTAAAGTAGATATTATTATTTTAGTTATTACTTTTCTTTTAGCTGTTCCAACACTTACACTTTCAATTTGGATATGGGCCACTTATTTTTCAATCAAGGAATTTACGCTGAAAACATATTTAGTGAAAAACGTTGCAACTGGTGAACAATTCTATGTAGAGAAACAAGACTTCAAACAATATAAGAGAAGTTTAAAGAATAAGGAAAAACAAGTTAGAAAAATATCTGATTTATAATAAAAGGAGAAAAATCAATGAATGCAAAATTACAAGACCGTCAGTTAAAATATGCGCTTAAAAAATGTATTATTCCTAACAAAAAGTTTGATCCAAATGACTTTAGAACACAAGAAGAGCTTAATGATTACAATGAAGGGTTGAAAAAATATCTTAATCTTTCTGAAGAGGAACATATGGAATTATCCCTTGCAATACATAATGGTACTTACGAACTGTAATAAAAAAAGCCGACTCAATTAAGAGCCGGCCCTTTTTATGCTTACTATTTAATTTTTACATAATAAGAACTAGCTGTAATATAGAACATATTACCTCTACTATTCTTCACTTTATATTGAGGTGAGCCTTCCACAGATACTTTATCAATGATTGTAAATCCTAATCCTGTATCAACTGTACCTGCTGCATAGCTTGTATTCCATGTTGGACGATTATAGTAATTTAAACTATTAACCTTTGATTCTACTCTTTTACCGACAACAGGCGCATCTTGTCCACTGTTATATCGAATGTAGGATGAATCATAATAAATCCATTGGTTTCCTCCAAGATTCAACCAATTCCCTAGCTTACCCCAAACTTTATATGATTCACCTTTTTGTAGTTTACGGATAACATTATTGCTTGTGGATGGACCAGACCGAAGGTTAACATTTTGACCATCAATATAAGCCACTCCGTTTGTTTCTAACATACTTTCAGATGGTTGTGCTTCCACAGTGACAGAATGACCGTTATACGCCTTTAAAACATCCGCACGGAATTGTGCTTCTGATACACCATGACTCTTAAGATATTGTAATGGGTCCTCATGATCTGTACCACCAAGTTTGTATGTAATATCTTTATGAGTCCACAATCCAACACTTGGATGGATATTTCTATCCTTTAAAATTTTAGCAAGTAACTTTACATATCTTTCATATGATTTCTTAAATTTAATAGGGTCACTTGTTTCAGATAATTCCACATGAACAAAGCGTTTGTTAGCAGCTGGGCCAGCTCCCCATGCTTGATATTTAGTAGAAGCAATTTGAATTGTTTCATCCCAATCCGTTGCATAATGAACGAATGCACTACGCCATGTTCGAGCTTCATAGTTTCTAATATTAATAGCCGGAGCTTCTGGAGTTGCAGTGGAATGTGCAACAACACCTTCATATACTCCATATCCATTACGGTATTCAACTTTTGGTAGTCCTGGAATAATCATTTCTCTATCTGCAAAAACACTTGCTACAGAAGTTAATGTAATCATGGCTGCCATCGAAATTGATACTAAAATTTTAATAGATGTTTTCATTTGTCATCTTCCCCTTTTTCCTCATGATCAGTCCAAATACCCATTGCGATTCCAAATAAATAGACTGCCTTTTGAATCATGTCTAATTTCCCCTCAAACCCTGTAATGCCAAATGCTGATAAAACTAATCCAGCGCATGAAAAAAGCGCAACCCAAGTTTTCCAGTTACGCAAACGCCTTTTAATATTTTCTTTTGTAAGCGGCATTCCTTACACACCACCTTTTAATAACAATCCAATTAATGCTGTTATAATGGCACCAATGATGATTCGAAGAATCCATGTAGTATTAGCACTGATTTTTTCAATACTTTCTTCTATCTTTATTACTTTGCTTTCTACAACTGCAAGACGTACTTCCATGTTCTGAACCTGTAATTTATTTACTTCACAATCCTTGCATTTCTCCACTTTTCTCATCCCCTTTACAAAATAAAAAGAGAGCGTTGTTCGCCCTCTTCTTAATACGTATTTTTAAATTCTATTACTTAATAATGCCCCTCTTATATTTACTATCTTTTTATTTTTTAGACTCAGTGCCTTTCCCTCTACAAATCTCCAAGATAAATATGAGCAAAGTATAATAATGGGCAGTGAATATATAAAATTACCCAAGGAATTTAAATGAAAATATTGAGTTAATACTTGTTGTATAGGAAAACTGTATATATATATCCCATAAGATAAATCACCGTATTTATTAATATTAATGACTCTCTCCTTACGGAAGCTCGCATACATAATTATATAAGTACCAAACAAAGAAAATATTGAATTAAAATTCCCAAAGACTATCCCTACCATTAAACAGGTTAGGGCTGTCATCAGATAGAATTTTGAAAACCTGATTTTGTCTTTATACATATAAACGAACATACCTGATAAAAAGCATGCAAAAAGATCAAAATTATAATTTGGAAAATCAAAAAAACTTAATAAAAAAAATATCATGTATATTACTAATACATTTTTAAGATTAAGTAATTTAATTGTCCCTAAAGCCAATACAATAAAATAACATACTACTTCCCATTCTAATGTCCATAATGATCCATTAACTTCGTTTCCTAACGGGTTTAACTGAAATACTCCTGGTAATTCAAATTGAATTGGAAAGATGAAAATAGATAGCAAATACTTATATGTATCTGTATTAGTAAAATAATCTCTCGTATCTAAGGTAGTAGCTATTGAACCTAAAAACATGGTCATGATTACTACTATTACAAGTGCAGGAACAATTCTTAAAAGACGTGATTTCACAAAAAGAATTACACTTGGATGTCTCAGATAGCTCATGGTGATTAAATAGCCGCTTATAACAAAAAAGGTCATAACCCCGACATGCCCTAGTGTGGTTTGTCCATTTGAAATCATATATAATGGTTCATTATCATTATTTCCACTTGTTATAGCAAATGAGTGAGAGAATACAACTAAAATAGCGGCCATAATTCTTATTAAATCAAAATTATTATTCTTCCAATCCATATTGATTCCTCACTTCCCAATACCTAGAACTTGACCATCCCAATCAATTACCATTTTTCTCATACGGCCTGAACCATCGATTGTTTGCATTCCTCCTACTTTACATAACTTTACGCTTCCATCACCTATTCCTAATTTCGATCTATCTCCTCTAATTAACCATGCTTTTCCAACAGCTGAATACAATTGAATAAATCCATAAAAAACGCCGCTAACCACCAAAAGATATCCGGCATTTTCATTATCAGGACCATCTCCTCCAAAATTGAACGAAGGTTCTCTACTTGGATCTAATTTAATCCAAGTAGAATTATTACTTGAATCATAATCCGCTGACAAGACTGTTCCACCTCTAAGAGAAAACATTTCTTCAATGGCATTAGAGTTAAAGTTTAGCAAGGTCTTATCACCAATATTTTTACTTTCAATCGTCGGACGAGTAGTATCTGTAAGTAAACCAGAGTATGGAATATCTATTTTTACATTTTTAATGTTATTTCCTTTCTTAAATCGTACGAAATCAAAAATTGTGTAAAAGTCATTATTTTCAATAGTCAAACCCGAAATCCAACCGTCGAATGATGCACCACATGAATAATGCATGTTATCCAAAGGCTTCCAAATATTAGATGCGACTCTTATTCCATATGATGGTTCGAAAGCATTTACTTTAAGTAATCCGTACGTTTCTTCTGAATAATTATTACTAAAATCAAGGGATCCATTAGCAAAACCGCCACTATTGTATAAGTTTATTACACAACCAAAAATTATATCCTCTTCATTCATTGGCTTTGGTCTTTCTAAATCAGAAGGCTCGCCATTGTGCTCAAAGCTAGTTCTATGGATAATAACCCCTCTTCCTAATATATCTGCATATATACCATGGCTTTCATTTCTTGTAATAAATGAGTCTTGAATATTAAGTAGATTAGTTTCCCCTGTGTAAGTACCTGCTTTTTTACTTATATATATACCGTTCATTCCATTTTGCGTAATCGTTGTTTTTCTGATAGACGCAGCTATAGTTCCAAAGGGACATTTAATTCCGTAGTCTTTAAAACCAGATATTATACAATTATATAAATCGATTCTTTGTTCAAATGGATCGGCCGAAGTTGTCTCAATTCCACTTCCAGAATTGGCTCTTAAATTCCCAAGGAGACCAATATTTTCAGCTATCAATCCTCGATTAAATATAGAAATATTTGAATCAGTAGTAATTATTGAGCCTTTACAGAGCCATAGATAATCTTTATATCCATCCTTCACACTCCACGGTCTAGTATAATCCCAATTTAACATTGGAATAAAAGGGGTACCTACTCCCACTAGCTTTATTCCTTTCGTGTCAATTGATTGAAGTACATGATATAGTTTATTAGGGAGTCTAATTTCAGTAACATCATTATTAATACAATATGTAATAGCCCTTTTAAACCTTGGACTATCATCTTGTTCTCCTGCCAACCTTGGGAACTCCTCGATATTAATTCCAGTTGAACGACTAATTACTTGCATTCTTTTATTTGCATCAATTAATTGAGACTCTAACGCATCTGCCCTCTTCCCTGCAGTTACATACGATTGACCAGTGTTGCTACTTGTTCTAAAATCAACCATTTCACTAATAGATGGATTTTCATTCGTCATATTTGCAATTTGATCATCGTATTTTTTTTCTAAAACAGACTGTTTTTCCTTTGTCTCATTTGATAAAATTGTCGCCATCTCAGTTTCTTTATTAATTTCTTCTAAACCGTCTGCCAATGAAGATCGAACATCTTTTCCGTAGATGGCAGTTTTAATAGTCTTGATTAATTCATTTATACGTGCCACATCATCCGCCCCCTGTTCCTTCCTCCAAATAGGCTACACGATTATCCAGTGATTGTAAATCAGATTGTATTTTTTTCATTACCCCATCATTTTCCGTAATGTCATTCTCCATTCTTGATATTTTTTTCTCAATTTCTATTACGTTATTAACATTTGTTTCAAGTCCACTTTGAAGTTCTAGAAAATTTTCTGATGTAGGGAGGCTTATTATTTTCCCAGTAATTTCTTTTAATGTTTTCTCTAAGTCTAATATAGATTTAGTAACCCCTTGCAAATCTGCATTTTCAATAGATTCCTTAATCACTTTTAATTCTTCTTCCGCTTCGCTTAAGCTAATCGATAAAGTACTAATATTGGACATTTGCCTTGAAACTGTATATTGTAGGTCTACTATTTGCTGAGTTGATTTATTAAAGTCATTTTGATATTGATTTAATGTTTTAAATTTATCTCCAATCGTCAACCCAGCTCCTTGTGGACTATTAATATCCAAAGACTTTCCAACCACACGTAAACTTTCATCAATACCCATAATCGGATTTTTTACAGGGTAAGAATTACCCACTTCAAATGAATCAATATCTAAGTTTAGTAAAAATAAATCCAATGCACTAATCTTGTATTGAACATGAGCTATTTTTTGATTTTTTAACCATTCTCTTCCTTTGGTTAGTAAATTACTAGCGACAGTTACATCATCCCATGTGACAGAACCTCCCTGAATTCCGAACTCTTTAATAAGTGCTGGATCATCTATATATTCAGCACCATTCGTTAATTCTTTTATCGTTACACGTGCCTGTGAAGCATCGGTTGCTTGCTCATCATCACTTTTCACACGAGCACCTAAAGGTGTTAAACGTGTAATAATCTTAGTTGGATCTATATCACATGACATACTAAGTAAATTCTTTGCAATTCGGATCTCTGTATTTCTATCTTCACCTATTCGTTCTAATAAATCTAAAAAACGAACTCCATTTACTTTTCTAATCTGAAGTTCGCCCCCTAAATTATCTAATAGTTTTTCTTTAATGGTATCAAATGTATCTTTTTCAGCTGATAAATATAAGTACAGGTTATTAGTCGAATTGGTTACAGTAACCCTGCCGATTTCAAATCTTTTATATTCTTCTACTTGTACATTATGATACTGAATAATTTGTGAGAATAACTCATACGGCGTCCCACGAAACTCTAAATGTTTTTGCACCGAGTCATGTAAATAGCCAAGTTCCCCTTCACACACATAAGAATCACTATGTAATCCACTGTTATCCATGTTCTTACTTGGCCCTAATACACGGCCTTCAAATTCATATTTACCTGTTTTCGTATTGAATACATTTATAAGCGTTCGTAATGGTCTTATTTTATTAAACCCAGGGCTATTCATATAAAAATTAAAATTAAACGAATCTATCAGGTTAATTTCCTTTTTTATTGCTCCTGAAGATAATTTCAATCCGTCCACATTAGGGCTATGAATCATCGTTTCAACCCCATCATTAATAATTGAAACTTTGTACATTAAATCACCTCCTTATAAAAACGAAACGAAATTTTACCAAAACCATTAATTCTAAAAGTATTTTCTCCTGTTTTAAGTACAAAATCATTATCCTTTGTAATTCCAGGTGACACGAAATAGGAAGATCCATCTTTCATAATTTCCATTCGACTTGATGAAGTAATCTCTGGTACAACATTAGGTACGCCGCTGTTTATTAATGCAACACTCAACGTACCACTCACTTGAAAATCAGTTGTTTGCGCTACATCTAGCTCAAAATTAAATATATCCCAAATATCATTACCTTCATTTACTTCTGCAATCATAAAAGGATACGCTCGAAATGTAGCGGTTAAAGTTCCTGTTTCCCAATCATCCTGTATATCTGCTGCACTCTCTACTTCAGCTAAAAAATAATAACCAGGAATTGTATCATCATAAAGTTTTTTACGACCATCAGTATTCATGAGCCAATTAATTAACTTAGTTTTTTCAACTTGCATTGCTTGTGGAGTATAATTACCTCTTCTTACAACATTGAATTGATATTTCAATTCTCTCGGACTATATGTTTGTGAACCATACAATTCACTAAAATCATATTCCACATTTGAAAATGGAATTTGTACAACTATCTTTTCCTTCGACGGAAAGCCTATATCCCTTTCAGCTGGCATAGTATAACCCATGTCATTATATGAATGTTTCCCATCAAATTTAATACCATATAACATCTATGCCAGCCCCCTTTCTATTTTCCTAATTCGAACGCCACCCTCATGATCTGTATAATCACCGGTGATTTGAGCAAACGTTCTTCCATCAACTTGTAAAATAATTGGACGATCATTACTTTGTTGTGGCATCGTAGATGCAATTCCTTTACCAATTGCACCAAGCGTTTTCTCGTTTAAAGGTAAAACACCTTCTGGTCCAGCTTCGCCTGCACCTTGATAACGCCCATCATTCATCCCAAAGATAGTAGGACGAGTGAAAATACCACCTTTAGCACGCCATTGTACATTAATACCAGAGGGATAAGAGATTTCTTTACCTGCAATTGTTTTAGAACTAGTTTCTAGACTAAAGTGTGGCATTTTCGGCATTTCAGGTTTAGGGATTTTAAGCTTCAGATTATCAAAGAACCCTTTGATTTTATCAATGAATCCCTTGACCCCATCAACAGCCTCTCTTATCGGATCCATAATAAACCGTTTTGCAGCTTCAAATTTTTCTTGTGCAGCATTTTTCACTGAATCAAATTTTTCTCTTGCTGAATTATATAAATCCGTAAATTTTTGCTTAGCTGAATTGTAAGCTTCTGTTACTGGATTAATTACGTATTGTTTCACTAAATTCCAAGCCGTAAGCGTGTAGGATTTTATAGATTCCCAATTTGATAATATCCAGTTAGCTAAATCTGCAAGTTTTTGCTTCGTTGTATTCCACAATTCCTGAACCGGTTGAATGACATACTGCTTTACCAAAAGCCACGCTGCAAGTGTATAGGATTTCGCTGTTTCCCACTGTGAATTCAACCAAGAAATCAAATCGGTGAATTTTTCTTTTACTAAAGTCCAAGTTTCCTGGACTGGTTGAATAATATATTGTTTAAATAAAGACCAGCCAATTTGCGCGGCTAACTTCGCAAATTCCCATTGTTGACTTAACCAATTTACCAATTCACCGATTTTTACACTTACCCAATCATAAGCATCCCGAATCGGTTGAATTATATATTGAGATATAGCAGCCCACGCGATTTGTGCACCTGCTTGTATTAATAGCCATCCTGCTTCAAGAACTGTAGAAATTAACGAAATAATTGGATCTAGGTATGTAAAAATAGATTGCCAAGTATCTACCCATTTCTGGAACAGTTGCATAAAAAATTCAGATGCCGTCTGAACAAGATTCGACCACCAAGAAGAGGCTGTTTCCACTACAGAAGATAACCATTCCGATGTACTGTCCACAAGAGAGGACCACCATCCTGTCACTGTTTCAACAAGAGATGACAGCCATTCTGACGCGCCGTCTACAATTTCCGACCATAAATCTACAAAGAATTGAATCAACGGATCTAGATAACTATGAGCCGTTTCTAAAAAAGATGACAAAGCTTCTGAAAAGTACTCAATTGTGGAAGATAAAGCATCTTGACATGACTTGACTATATCTGACCACAAATCACCAAACCATGAGGAGAATTGGGACCACTTTTTAGAAAGCCAATCAGTTATAGCACCCCAATTTTTTATCACCAATACAAGTGCTGTAATCCACACTATGGCTGCCATAACAACTGCAATAATTGGTAGTAGCGCGGCATCTAGTGCCATAAATGAAACAGCTAACGCTGCAATAATTGGTGTCAAAATTAGAAATGCTGTTCCTAATACACCTAAAACCGTAATAAACTGCTGAATCGGTTCTGGTAATTTAGTAAACCAGTCAGATACCTTTTTTATCCCATCAACTACTTTTGGCAACACTTCTTTTGCTATATCGGCTAGTACTTTTCCTATTGGTTCCAGTGCTGTTTGTGTTTCCCTTAATGCTTTTTGGAACTGTTGACCCAGTGATTCTTCTTGGATCTTTTTCATTTCATCCATACGGCCGTTTACATCACCAAGACCGCCATTTACATCATTAAGCCCCAATACAGCAGCGGCGCCCATGTCTTCCCATTTTGTACCGAATAAAGCTACACCAATCTGATTGGCTTTTACCTTATCATCCATGTTTTGAAGGTCGCCTAATACAGCATTAAATACATCCGCTGCGGTTCCTTTTCCTTCATTGAATGATTCCCATACTTTTTGAGTGTCTTCTGATAAATCACCAAACCCATCAGATACCCCCTTAGATCCATCTTGTACTCGAATACCAAATTCCTTTACAAGGTCATTGATGTAATCAAGATTGTATGAACCATCTCGAGTTCCATTCGCAAGGATGGTGAACATCTCATCCACACTAAAACCAGCTTGCTTGAATAAAGGAGCGTACTCGCTCAAGTTATCAAATAATTCATCTGAGTAATTCAAGCCATTCTGTGCACCTGCAGCAAGATAATCAAATGCTTCTTGTGTGGATAGACCGAATTGAGACATTAATTGCCCTGCTCCACGGGTTGCTTCATTTAAGTCAACATCATATAACTTTGCAAGTGTTATAACATTCTCGGATGCACCTTGTAATTCCTCATATGGAACATCACGCATATTTTGATAGACTTTGATTAGTGCATTATCGACCTCTTCAAGACTTTCACCAAATCCCTTTTTCCACACTTCTTTCGAAATCTTCCCGAGATTCTCTGCGCCTTTTTGAGTTAGCCCTAATGAAGCTTGTATCTTTCTTTGAGATCTATCAAAATCTACAGTAAGTCCTCCAAGTAACTTTCCTAATCCAATTAACTGTTGAGACATACCCTCTAATATCTGAGTAGCTTCCAACATATTGTGCAAATCCATCTTCTGACCTAATTCAGCCATACCATCAGCAGCTTGCGAACCACTTCGTCCAACATCTTGTAATGAATTCTCAAATTGCTTCAATGTAGTTTTAGCTTGATTTAATTTGGTCTCAAGTTGCTGTACTTCTGTAGAATTCTCACCATAAACACGCTTAGCTGCACTTAATTGTTGTTCTAAATTGTGGACGACTCTATCCGTCATTTCCATTTGCTTACTTAACTGTTTCTGTGCTAATTCCAACTTATCTGCTTCACTAGCATTTGCTCCTAGCTCGGCATTTTGAAGTTTAAATGAGCTTGTTAAACGCTTTTGTTCAGCTTCTAATTTCTTAGAATCCTCTTGCAAATCACCTAAAGTTCCACGTGCTTCTCGTGCTTCAATTGCTTGCTCTGAAAGACCTTCATTCACTCGTTTCATTGCGGTATTAAGAGTAGTTTCAGCACGTTCCGCATCTAGCAATTTACCGTACATTTTATTAAGCTGTTCGGCTGTCGTATTTGTATCCTTAGACATCGCTTGGTATTCATTTCTTAACATTTCAGTACGCTTTTTAGCGGCTTCCATTTGAATTTCTAATTTTTTCTTTTCAGCTGCTAATTTATCTGTTGCAGTTGCATCTTGTCCCATAGCGGCAATATGGTTTTTATATTCCTTTGCTGCGTTGTTCATGACCATATTAATTTGCTTTAATGTCTGAGCGTACTGAACTTGTCCATCCATTTTAAAATTAAGAACGACGTTTCTTTCTTTATTATTTCCTGCCATTTTCTCACCTCATTTCTTAATAAAATGGAGTTTGATCTAACGTATAGATTTGTTTCGGCTTCTTCTCAACTAACGAATCTGGACTGTTGTATCGGAGATGCATGATGTATTGCTTTAAAAAATGATTAGGAGTGATTTTCCAAAAGTCATCCATACTTAAACCAAGCAACGTATTACTGACATAAAAATAAAAATCCCAATCCAATTCGGACTGAGATTCATTATTTTTATTCAGTATGTTTTTTACTTTTTTTCTTGCTTCAGTTTCTCCATATCAGAATGTTGGAAGTTTTGATCGTTGAAAATTTCGAATACTACTTGAAAAACACCAGGTACATCATAAAGGGGAATGGCATTTTTAATTTCAGTCGGTGTACACTCTGTTCCGCCACTTCGCACCATCGCATAAATTAAAGAACGCATCAACTTAGCTTCATGTTCTCCTAAACTGAATTCCTTTTTCTCCACCATTTCATTCATTTCTTTTTCGAACTCATGATATGGTTTCCCATAAGATTCTTCCACATAAGGGAATGATTCGAATGTAAAAATAACAGGGATTTCAACACCCTGTATTTTAATTTTACTAAGATTGATTTCAACGTTTACTAAATCACTTAAACGTGCCATAATATCCCTCCTATTGTCCTGTTCCTGTGCCTAATGTAGCTAATTGAGATTCATCACAAATAACTTGTTTTAAGAAATCTTCTACTTTAATACCTTTAGCATCTGCGGAACCAGTATCTAATTCAGCCATCGTAGTATCATTGTATAGTAGTGGATCAGCGGTAATTTGATAAGCGATGTCGTCCACAGTCATTTCTTCATTTTGTGTTTTCCAAGATTCCTCTACTGGAGCCACTGTACATTTTGGATACCAACGTACAAGTTTCGTTCCATCATTAAGTGGGAATGGAAGACCAACTGCGAATTTTGGATATTCCCTAGCTTTTGCTGTTTCAAAAGAAACACCTTTCGTACGTGTTTTCCCAAAAATTTTATCTTTAACCTCACGATTCAAACCAGCAAGGTTAAACGCTAATCCAAACGCTGTATTTTTTACGATATTGATAATCTTTTTGTTAGATGCCCATTTCGTAAAGTTTGTAGATGTAGTAGAAATCGTCACATCCGAAATATTCGTTTGTTTATAAATATCTTCCTCATAAGTAGGAAGTGCATCTGGTGTTTCAGCTCCCGCCATCATGCATAGATACAGCTCTTCAACACCTACGGTATATTGAATCTCTTTATTTACAACTGTCATTTCTATCATCCTCCCATTTTGCTTACTATTTTTTGAGATAGAATTTCTGCTATCTTGTCACCTTCTGCATCAAAGGTGTTCTGCACAAAGTGTTTTCCCTTCACACGACCTTTACCACTTACTTTTTTATGGCCGTTTTCGTATAGGTACCAATACCAAGCTTCATCTTCAAATTCCACAGATACAAGATCATTTTTCACAACGACTTTCAAACTTTCTCTTAAATGAGTTTTCTTGTTTTTATTGGATAATTTAATTTTGGGTTTTAATTTGCTGATGAAATATTCTGCTGCCTCTTCTAAAAATTGCTTTTCTACCTTTTGGTTAACCCTGAGTAATGTATTAATATCTTCCAAAGCATCAGCAAAACCATTATTATTTGAAGCCATTATTGAATACACCTCACATACGTTATAAACTGCGTTATGGTGTCATCATTCTCGTCATAACCCATTCCATCAAATTGAGAATAGGACACGCCTGCTTCGTTAAAAACAGCCTTTAACGGTTCGTAATCTTTTTCAGTTCCATTTGTGATAACGGCAATCTGATAAAGAGGCATCGATTTTAAAACTTTATTAGAAGCTCGTTTATGTTGTTCATTCACAAATTCATACACAATGTAAGGATAGTTTGTATTAGTAGGAGCACTATCACGAGATACTGGAATACCAGATTTCTGCATAAGACTTCGCAACTGCTCAAAACTAATTTGCATAAGACATTGACACCTCCATCAATCGGTCTTCTTCTTTCACATAAATACGTTCAATATCATAGATACGGCCACCAACTTTTACACGGTAGTCCTTTTGATTGTTTTCAATGTCGCGATCAATACGGACTTCAATCTTCTTTACAATTTCATTCGTATCTTTTGTTGTAAATTTATCAGTGGCCGTAACTCCAATATTGTTATATTTCATGTTACGAACTTTCGGATATCCCATCACAACACGGTCTGTTTTCGGATCAATGGTCTCACCTAGTTTAAGTAGCTCACCCATCCATTTGAGTTTATTTGTCTGTCTCTTCAGCATCATAAACCTCCTGGATAAAGAAAGGTGTCATTGCATCCAGTGCCTGACCTAATTCTTTTTCAGCTACACGATATTCATAAAAAATACCTGCACACATAATGACCAGGTATTCTACTTCTCTTCCACATGCTTTCTTTACATATCGTTGACCTTGCTGAATATAAAAAGAGAGCATGGTTTCATCCATCCCCTCTTCCCAATGAATATGAGATTTTAATTTCTCAATTAATTCATCCATATTAAGCTCCAGTTGTTGCTTTTAAAATATACTTATAAACTGGATTTTCGAATGGTGAATGAATTAGTTGTGCATCTAGTAAGTTCCAAATACGGAAACCTACACGGTTTGTACGTGAATATAACTCAACTAATTTTTGCACTTCTAATGAGCCAATGACATCTTGAATGTAGAATTTAGAGAAATCACCAAAGTAGAAAACTGGCGTATCTGGTTCGCCTGGAATGTCAATCGCATCTTCTACATCAACAGGGAATCCTAATAATGTATAGCCAATTCCACCCTCTGCTTGATTAAATGGACGAAGTAATGGGAAACCGTCATCCGTTTTCATTGTTTCAATTTTTGTAAGTGCCGCTGTATTTAATACCCATCGTGCATTTTTTCGCACTTCTTTAACAGGTGTATTTTTCATTTTTACCAATGCATCATAAAGATTTTTCTCATCAGTTTTAAATTCAACTGCTTTCTTCGCCAATGCACCATCATTGATGTTATTAGCTTCATCACCATTAACCATATATTGAGTTTCTTTACGAACATAAGCTTTCTTTAACTCGTCCATAACAATTTGTTCAATTGGTAAACCTGTACGTGCCAATAACTTTTTCGTTACTGTAGCAAGCGCATCAAATTCTGTTGGAGATAGTTCAATCTCATCGAATTCGATATCTGTTTCTGGAATTTCATTATTTGTTCGCTCATTTTTATGACCCTGAGCTTCAGCCTTTTTCACTAAAACAGGATACTTAATGTTTTCCTTTGTTTTTACCCCTGTTCCTAATCGACGTAAGAAGTTTTCTTCTTGGGCATACGTAATAATTTCTTTACTTAAGAAATCTGGAATCGTAACTGAACCATTACCAGTAACTAACCCTAATGCACGGGCTTCTTTTTCATCAATATTACCTACAATGTAGTTAGCAAATATGGAACGAATTTCTGTTTCTTTATTTGCACGATGACCTTTAGTAGAAAGAGCTGCTGCGATAGATGCTGAAATAGCTGAACGTTGCTCTTCTGACAGTTCAGTTTTTACATCCGGATTTTCTTTTGCTGCTGGATCTTCTTTTTTCTCTGGGTCCTCTTCTTTCTTTTTGTCTGGATCTTCTTTTTCTTTCTCTTCTAATTTTGCTAATTCATCGCTGATAGTTTGGACTTCTTTTGTTAATACCTCTACTTCTGCTTTAATCGCTGCTAATTCTTCTGAACGAACTTCATTTTTCTCTACTTTTCCTTGCAATTCTGCTAATCGAGATTTAGCTCTTGTTAAAGATGCGTTTAAGATTTCTTTTAAATTCATGTTAATTTTCCCCCAAGACTTTTTTTATTTGTTTAATAATGTCGTTTCTTTCTTCTGTATCATCATCCACAACTGTTTTCACAGCTGCTTCTTCACTTCTCATTTCAATCATGGCTGTATTTTCGCCCCTGGTTTCAATGGAAGTTGCAACATAGGCTGGTGTCATATCTAGAATTGAAACTTCTAAAAGCTCTAGTTCTTCAATAGAACGTTTTTGAACACCAGACTCGCCCTCTTCCCATGAATCTTTTTCAGAAACAAAACCAAATGACCAACCACGCAATTCTTTATTCCTTGCTTTCTCAATCACTTGTTCATCTGTAACTGTAGCAATGGCCCTTAAACCAATATTATCTTCATACAATTCCAAATTTCCACTTTCAATAGAGCCAAGCTTTCTAGTTTTATTGTGGTTAAAAAGCAAGTCCACATTCTTCGCTTTCTTTAACGCTTTTTCAAACGCCTTAGGGACAATTCTCTCTTTGAAATATCCCCTCGGAGAAGGCAACATCCGACTTTCTCTGTCCACAACATTTACATAGCCATCAAGTATGACTTGATTCCCTCGGACCTCAATCTTCATTCTCTTCACCTCCTCCCAATGAACCATCACTCGCTTCTTTCTTACCGATTTCAGTTAAATCATTTGAAATATAAATAGATTGTGATTCCTTTGTATTTTGTTTAGGGAATCCAAGCATATCAGCGACATTATCAGGCGAAGTAATAGCGGTACGTACCAAGTTGTAACCAATATTCGTCTTATTGCTATAAGTAACAAAATCAAGAATGTTAATCTTGAATTTAATTCGTTTCTCTGAATTTTGGCCATAAAAAAGAAGACTCAAATGGTCTTCAAAATTTTTCATTATTGGTCTAACTGCTTTGTTGTGGATATACATCATTGATTTCTCAATATCTTCTTTGATTAGCTCTGTGTATGTATCCACGTTTATGCCTAAATACTTACCTAAATCCTTTTTATATACATTTAGGTATGCTAAGGTCTTTTCGTCGTCTAACGGGCTCTTAAGCGTATCAATTGAGTACCCTTTTCCAAGCGGAATCATTTTAACTGACCTTGCATCATCAATCGATTCTAGTTGATCTAAAATTGCATTGATTAATTTTGACTGCGCACCATTCTGTGGATTGATATGAGCATCCAATTTTAACAAGAATGCTAATAACCCACCCTTTTTATATTTGTCAGTTAAAGTTTTTTCGGCTGACATAACACCCTCAAGTGTATCTCTCCCTAATTCAAGAAGACCTTTTCCTCTTAAATGATCCGCACCAATATTTTTTACATGTCGAATCATAAATGGAGGAACTTCGTGACCACCAATATTAAAATGCTCTACTAAATTATCATCTAACTCTGTAAAAACATTTGAAGCTAAATGTATTTGAGCACCATTTAATATCGGGAATGTTTCTCCCTCGAGTAAATAGGTATTCGTCATTAATTTAATGAACTCAGATTGTGTTAGATAATTGTTAGGATTCCTTAAGATTTGAAGTGCAATATCATCTGTAATTTCATTTCCAAATTCATCCTCCACAACGATGTCTGCTAGTACCATTTGATTACTGATATCTTGTAGCAATTCGTAAACATCGCTAGATTGTAAGATATTTGAATCTGTTACATATACACCGCCATAACGAATGCTCTTTCCTAAAACATCATCAAGGTAACCGCGCTTTTCCGCCTTTTTAAATAAATAATTTGAAAACCTATCCCTTAAACCCAATTTCTCACCACCTTTCACAAGTATATAAAAAGCCACGATATTTTTATCGTGACTTAAGTTGATTTATTTTTCTTTATACTTTCGAACACTAACGTATTCCTCTGAATCTTCAACAGAAAATTTTTCCCCAAAAATAGTAGTAGAATTCCCACTACTATAAGTATTCTGCGGAGAAATCTTTTTGATTCCCTCAAAAACTTCTGGATTAATAACTATTTCCGGCTTAGCTTTAGGGTTTTTATTCATAAATTCCTCTAACGCATCTTTAATTTCTTGAAAAATATCAGCTGTAATATTTTCTTTCTTTTTATCTAGTAATTGTTTCCTTAATTTTTTGGCTTTCTCAATTTCTTCTTTACGTTTCTTTTCATCATTAATTTTTTTATCAACAACATATCTTTGTTGGCCAGATAAATGGCGTGTACTGTGATTAAACATTTCTTATGTACCTCCTAAAATTTTATACCTAAATTATACCATTATCTATAAATATCATTTAAGTATTTTTCATATTCATCTTGTGGTACTTCATCTTCCATCATGTTCAATGTTTCTTTATGGCCAATTAACATAGCTACAAAGCCATCAATATGCTCCGGTGATTTACGTTTCGATGGTGTTTTTAAATTATTTATATTTGTTATTACTTTTGCGTTACTTGCACAAAAAATAAGTAAGGGATTGTCCGTTATGATTCTCTCCTGAAGCAATAGTATTTCGAAATCATCAAATGGCTCATTCATATGAGTGGGATACTGTGGAACTTCCACACATTGAATACCTAACATCTCCCATTTCTCTACAAGCTTTTCAGCAAGCGCTGGATCATAGTTTATTTGACGCAAATCAAAGTTCTCGAATACCCATTCCACATATTGATTTACCATTTCCTCATCAACTGTTTTCCCAGGGCAAATTGTGACGAAACCTTTTTCAGCTAAGGCACGATAAGGAACATTTCTTTGCTGCTCTTTATCTTCAATTCCAAACTCAGGAATAAAATACATTTGTTTTACTTTTAATAATGAAATGCCATCATCATTGAACGTTGGGATATTTATTGATACGCAAGTTAAATCGGTACGCCTTGATAAATCCACTCCGACAACACAAGTTAACCCTTCCACATCTTTTAAATAATCCACGAGCATTTTATCCAATTGGTCTTTATCGAAATACGTTTCAGCATAATTAACGAACACATCTAAATGCTTTGATAAGAACTCAGCCTTATTAAAACTATTATTTTGAGCTTCTTTAAATGCATTTTCAAGAAATTCCATGTTAACTGATACATCCATATTTGGATTAACCATCCGCCAAACGTCACGATTCTCCCAATCAAACTTTTTATTCGGTTCATAGATCAGCATGAACCAAGAATCATCACTATCCTTATCCAAAACTTCTTTTGCATAGGTATAAATTTGAGTTCCGAGCGAGCCGGTATTCTTCCCTGCTGTGGAAGTGATGATGTTGAGTGGTTCTTCCTGGGCAATTTGTGCTGAACGTAAGTTATCGTATTGTTCACGGTCCATTTGAGCATGGACTTCATCAAAATAATTGATATACGGGTTTTTACCTTCATTACCAGCGTTATCTTTCGTAAGAACCTTGATTACATTTGCATATTTAATATCGTCTTCCACAAATGTATATTTAATTGACTTGATCGTATCTTCTTTACCTTTATAGATACGCGTATCCGGACGTAAATCAGGACTATTTTCAATCGTTAAGGCAATTGGCCCGGCTGCATTTTGACATTGTTCAAAAGTATTAGCGGAAATATAACAATCAGCGCCTTTTACACCTTCTCCGTACATCGCATAAATGACTGGTGAACCGCCCATAATTGTTTTTCCGTTTTTCTTCGGAACCTGCAAATAAGCCGTACGAATTACTCGCACCGCTTTACCATCTTCATTGTATTTTTGCCATCCATAGATGTTAGCAAAATAGAACTTTTGCCAAGACTCTAAAATTAATGGCTGCCCTGCCCATTTTCCTTTTGCATGTTTTAAGAATGTTTCTGTGAAATAAATCATGGCATTTGCTTTTTCAACATCGAACCAAATATCTTTTCGTTTCTTCCATTTCTTATATCGTTTGATTGCTAACTTAATAGAATCAGGATACAAGTGCGGGGCTGCATCTACTTCAGAAACGAATATATCTGCATAATTTGTTTCAAAATCAATCATCGATTCAACCTCTGCCTAAACTGCAATAATTTGTTGTCATCAGTAGTCTCCGTGGACTCTTTCTCTGCTTTTCCTTTTTCGAGAAGAACCCCACTTTTTTTAAGTAAATCTTTGTTCTTTCCGTCCAGTCCTAATTGCCCCAAATACTTCGCTTTTTGTTTGGACCAAACTTCTACTTGTTGAGCTAACGGATGCTTTGATTCTTTCACATCACCATTTACATTCTTTGTTTTTTGGACTGTTGGAAAGTTTGAATTCTTCCACAACCCATATTTGACGCTGTATATCTCAACTGCATCAAGATAAATTTCAATCAATGGATCAAGCGCTGGCGAATAAGTTCCGGCTTCAACCAAAACATTCATAATACGCTGCGCTTCTAATTCTTTTTTCTTTTCAGCTTCAATTACGACCTTCGATTTTCTGGCCATTCCTTAAATCACCACCTAAAAAAACGAATTTTTTTCAAAAAGTCATTTTGAGGTGCGCGTTTGCACCCCCACTCCCTATCCCCCCAGGTAAGCAATTTTTATTAATTTGATAGGGGGGCTTATAATTTCCAGTCAAACTTTTTCTTCTTTTCATATTTTGCATTTGTTTCTCTTTCCACAATCGGATGACATTTAGAACATAGTGTCATGATATTAGTTGCTTCTAACTTCAATGAAGGATTGATTTTAATTGGTACTATATGATGATGATGTGCTTGCTTACCAAATACAAACTTTCCACATCGTTGACACAATCCTTTGTCTCGTTCATAACAGAATGACTTTAAATCTTCCCATGCTTTTGTACGATAGAATGATCTGTTCTTCGAATAGACAATTGTCTTCTTTTGTTTACGCTTATGATTTAAACAGTATCTTCCTTTATCGATTAATGTCTTGCATCCTTGCTCAGCACAGTACTTCATGATAGTAACTTAATAATATCTTCTTTCTTTTTAACATCAGCTGGAATCTCGACATTAATCGATGCAGCATAATCACGTAATTCTTTTACTCTCATATCATCTAATTCAATGACGTTAACATCAATCACCTTATCATCAGCAAACTTAGCAATCATACTCTTCGAGTTCTTAGTCACTTCGAATCCTGGTTCCTCACCAGTTGGAACAAATAGACTCTTCTTCTTTTCGTTATCCCAATACTCTGTACCTGATATTGTTTTTCTAATTTCAGTAATCATTTGCTAAACACCACCTATGTAATTTTTGTATAATAAAAAGCACTCCATAAGGAATGCTTTAGGATTTTATAGTAATAGGAACTTTAGGTAATACGATACCCTCTATATCGGAAATGTAGTCTAACGTTTCAAAAAGCATCGTTTTGTTCGTGGTCCATATATCTAATTTTATCTCTTCATTATAAAGGTCTATTTCAAAACGAACGTCTGGATTTTCCCGCTCATATTCCTTAAGAAGTTTACTTAAATCTATAGTTCTCATCTTCGAACTATCCAATGTAAAGGTCATTGAAGAACGCTGCATTATACGGCCACTACTGGAATTACTTTTAAAATAATTCTTTTGAAGCGGGTTACTGTTTAACGAATTAATTAAATTTGATAAGTTATCCTCTAAAGAATTCATACGATGTAATAAAAATTTATTAGGGTCATTTTCATCGATTTTCTTCATCATTGTATTATTCTCTATCACTCTATAAATAGGATTATCTGGTTCTTGTTCATCTATCGCTTCAACAACCATTTCTTTAAAATTTTTAGTTAATTCCATTACCCCAGCCATATCATTTGTATAAAAAATAGTACGTTCTTCCGTGATATCAAACGGTAGTCTTGTACCTTTTTGACAAATTTGAATTACTGGTTTTCTAGCAGCATGTCTAATGGCAAGTTCGTACATTACATTCGGATTTAAATTCGTAAGATTAGCTATTGCTATATCACATTCTAAAACACTCGTAATGACTTGTTTATTAATCGAACCAGGACTCGGCATCCTATGAGCCACTTTAATATTTTCTTCATCAAATCCCATGTCACATAATGCTGGAACAATTACAGCATCTATTACTCCATCCGCCGCTCTTCTTATATCAGATTGATCATCACCTATTGGTGTAATAATAAAACAGGTTTTATCTTTATTTGGATTATCCATCATTTATCTCCCATATTGTTTTAATACGATTTTATCATTCATTTCCAAATTAAAACAATACAAAACTATAATAAAATCATTAAAAGAGCAACCATGCATCAGTTGCCCTTTCGTCAATTTCTTATGTTATTACTATAATCGATATTTTCAATGGTTTGTATAATGATACCTTACCTTAAGTAAATGTTAAGTTCTATTTGAGTACTCAACCTTCTCTCGCATGGCAGCATGCTTGTTATAAATATACTGCGGACTGTAGTTAAGTTCTTCAGCAACCTTTTCCAATGTCATGCCTTCCACATACTTGAGATATGCAATTCTATGTTCTAATCCTTTGAACGTATTAATTAAGTTTTTTAATTTATACATGTCATTCATTTTGTGCGCTAATTCATATTCAATTGCTTCAATACGCTCTTCTACCTTTGCGCCCTCCGATTCAGCAGTTAAACGTACCTCTCGCAAATCACCACTGACCCAGCGTTTTAATTCAGCTTTTGTTTTGTCTAAGTTGTAATCTAAGTATGCTATGTCTTGTTCTAATTCTTGATATACCTTCAGCCAGTTAAACAAATGATGATTCACCTACTTTCTTTTTAAAACTCAATATATTACCAAACTATTCCTTTTAAATTTGCTATACTAATAATAAAAACAACTAAGTGAGGATAAATTATGTCAAACAAAATAGATTCAAATTATCTTTTATTACAACTTGGTTTATACGAACCTGTTCCATTTAATATAACCAATGCTATTGAATTAGAACAAATATTTAATGATTGCAATGACATTCAGTTTGATTGTTACTGTATTGAATGTAAAAAGGATTCTACATTTATATATTCTTCTTATAGCGGATTCTCAAAATATGGTAGTGTTAGTGAGGTAAGTAGAGTAATATCTAGATTAAACCTCAATCCATCCCCTATGAATTTAATATTTAAATGTCAACGAGATGCATCCCATTTGTATTCATTCATGTTCCGAATTACAAACAACGAAATAACAAAGATTGGACAATTCCCATCTATTGCAGATTTAGAACTACACTCTATAGATAAGTATAGAAAAATACTAAAAAATGACTATCGTGATTTTTCTAAAGCCATCAGGCTTTACTCCCACAGTATCGGGGCTGGTTCATTTGTTTACCTACGTAGAATTTTTGAAAATCTAGTTGAAGAATGTAGGCAAGAAGCACAAAAAGAGAATTCCTTTGACGATGATGCATTCCAACAATCTAAGATGGATGAAAAAATATTAATGTTAAAAACTTATCTTCCAGATTTTCTTGTTGAAAGTAGAAAACTATATGGAATCCTAAGCAAAGGAATACATGAATTAGACGAACAAACATGTCTAGAGTTATTCCCTAATGTCAAACTTGCCATCGAGTTAATACTTGATGAAAAACTCCATCAAATTGAAAAACAAAATAAAATTCATTCAACTAGAAATTTTATCGCAGCCACTGTTGGAAAATTTAAGAAATAAAACATTCGACCATCCTTTTTAGGGTGGTTTTATCTTTACTTTCCACTTAAACTCATAAAACACGTTTTTTTTCCGTTCTAAGACGTTTTATCCTCCACATGATGAAATTACATCAGGAGAGAAATACACCTTAGTTTTTTCTCAATCTGATAAGCTGTTTTTTTGTGAAAATGAAATTTTTATAATTAACTTGCTTTCAACTGCCCCTGCAGCATATCAAGTAGTACTTCGAATATCGTTTCTAAAACATCAACTACTATACTGTTACCAGCTAATGCGTATAATGTTGCATTTCGCTTCCCTGGCTTTGTCGGGAATTCTTTTAGCATCAGTTCGTAATCTTCATCACCAAATCCTAATAATCTCCAACACTCACGTTCCGTCAAATATCGATATTGTGGTTCACTTAATCGAATAATCCCTGCATTTGGACAACGATCTTGTCTTTCAGTTATGGTGTAGCAATACTCGTCGATTACATCCAGCCGTCTCTTATAGCTGCCACTCGTATCGGGATTGAATTCTTTAATTCTATTTAGCATCGATGGAATATTAATTAGGTACTGTGACGGTATATCGTCATCTGGTCCATACTCCAAAAACTCTCCTATATTCCTCATCGGTTTGTGCTGCAGCTTACTAAAATCAAATGTTGCATTTCCAAGTAACGAGATACAAAAAACTCTTTCTCTCGCATGTGGAATTCCGAATTTCCTAGCGTCCAATACATCAAATGAATTTGTATACCCCAGCTTCTCCATCTCTTCCAAATAATAATTGAATACGGGTACCACATTACGATCTAATACGCCTTTCACGTTTTCCCAAATAACAACACGCGGCCGCCAATCACCCATTTCTTTTATTATTCGAATTGTCTCAAGCATTAATTGTGAACGTGATTCCTTTGTATTGCCTTTTCGATACTTATTACCTCGACTATTATCTTGGCAAGGTGATCCATGAACTAAAATATCAGGCCTTAAACTCCATCCTCTTACATCCTGTGGCTTATGCAAATGGTCGTATAGAGCGTTATACGCTTTTACCCTATTGGCTTGCCACTCCACATAATCAATCGCTTTGTGATCTATCCCTAAATTAACAAGTGCTTTTCTTGGTGCTCCGATTCCACCAAATAATTCAAGTATCTTAATCAATTCCACCCCTCCTTTTGTACGAAATTCAAATTGTATTAATATCCTGAGCCGAAGCCCAGGACAATTATTTATTCAGCTACTTTTTCATCATCAACAATCTTTAATTGACCAGGAGCAACTTCCGTTGTTCCATCGGGATTAACTTTGTAATCTACACCTTCATGTGGCTCTTCAAAACTCATTTGTCCTTCTGGAACATCATCATTTTGCGGACGACTCTCCATTACTTCTTTAGGAGTTTGATAAGCGAAAGTTAAATCAATCAAGAAATACTGACCGTATTTGTTATATTTCTCTGCAATTTTGTGCATTTGAAGGTTGTCATTTTCTTTAGCAGTTGAAATAATTTCCTCCGCTTCTTCACGTGTATCTGCATAATGTTGTTCCTTTTGATTAAGTTGTACTTTTGCCATTGATAAATCCCCCTAATTAATAATCGTTTCTTGTTCTTCACGAGAATAAATTATTATTTATATGACGCCCTTCTTCAGATATTCACGGGCCATATATAAGAAATGATGATATATGTAATTTCCTGTTGTGCTAGGTGGAAGAAAAACGGTTGAAAAGTTATATCTAACTTCAAATGTTTTAAGACTACCAAGCAATGCTTCCGGTTTATATTTACTCCGGTATTCACCTTTTAATATTTTCAGATAGCCGTCTAAGTCTTCCACATAAAGAACAAATGGATGTTTAGAAGCACGAATTAATTCATTTTCAAACCTTGTACGATCTTTAATCGATTGAACCAATTCGTCTACACCATTTTTTCGCTCTATCCCAGCACTTAAATAAATATCTCGTGTAATTCCCATTTCAGGATTCTTAGGAATTACTGCTGAATAATCGGCTGTATCAATTTTTCTCAGCCTGAACGGAACATTCTTTTTACGAAAATAATCAAGTACATGTTGGTTCTTCTGTTCCCTTGTATCCACCATGATTTCTAATGTATCTAATATCTCTTTTAATTCAGCATCTGAATATCGATAATGAATTGCTGGCATTTATTTCACCTTCCTAAAGTGCGACATTGCACGATTGAATATTTCTTGTGAAAGCTCGTCCGTTAATTTATTTTCATAGTTTGCTACTGATTCTTTTACATATAGCCAACCATTAAGCGAGAAGTTTAACGTTAATTCCATAACTAACCTTGCTGCAGTTTCATCATGATTAAACCAATCATTTATTTTCGAATTTATGTCTTGCTCAATACCGATAAAAAAATTAATAATTTTATCTATCGTTTGTTTTACGGCATGATCTTGTTCTGAATAATCGCCTTGCAAATACTTAATAATACGTAACTTGTATTCTTTAATAACCGATTCAACTTCAAGAACAATCTTTTCATGGTTCTCAATGTATAACTCATCACCATCAAGAACGAGCTTCGCTCCCATTGATTGAACATCAGCACATATCTGTTTTGGATGCATATTACACCTCTTTTTTTACGAGTTACTAAATAGTTACTAAGTTATTTAAAAAGTAACTCGCTGAAATCCAGTCGTATCAAGGGTTTAAGCGTTATTTAGTTATTAAAGTTACTAAAGTTACCCGTTTTTCTATTAAAGTCCTATATATATATTATTTTTTATTTATTTATTTTCTTAAGAGCTGATATAGGAAATTCAGTAACTTAAGTAACTATTTATCT
>NZ_BOQB01000139.1 GCF_018332475.1 Bacillus sanguinis
TACAAATGTTTGATACAGTAAGAAAATATTTAAAATGATAACAAGTGCAGCAATGATCCAAGCGATAAAGGTTGTTATGCGGTGGTTAACGAGCGCACCCATAATTTTTTTACTACTTGTAAACATAATAAGTGGTACTAATGCAAAGGCAATACCGAATGATAAGACGACTTGGCTCATGACTAGAGCGTAAGTTGGATTTACCCCTAAAGCGATAATAACTAATGGTGGAATCATTGTAATAAAGCGGCGTAAGTATAACGGAATATGCATTCGAATGAAACCTTGCATAATTATATCACCTGACATTGTACCGACAGAAGAGCTAGATAGTCCTGCTGATAAGAGCCCAATTCCAAATAAAGCAGCTGATACAGGACCGACTAAAGTACTGAACTGGTTGAAAGCAACATCAAGGTCTTCGACATGCAAGCCATTTTTAAAGAATAGTGCAGCTGCTACTATTAACATACTTGCGTTGATTGCTCCAGCGATAACCATTGCAATAATAATATCAATAAACTCGAAGCGGAAAATCTTTTTCTTTTGTTCATCATTTGTTCCGACTACGCGGCGCTGCGTTAAGGCGGAATGTAAATAGATTGCGTGTGGCATAACTGTCGCACCTAAAATTCCTGCTGCAAGTAATATACTGTCTACACCTTGGAATTTTGGAATGAAGAGCCCTGAAAGTAGAGGACTTAATTCCGGTTTTGCATAAAAGACTTGTACACCAAAAGCGATAACAACGATGAAAATCATTCCTGTTATGATAGCTTCTAATGGACGAAATCCTCTGCGTTGAAACTCAAGAATAATAAATGACCCGACTGCTGTAATTAAAGCGGCAGGTAGCATCGGAATTCCAAATAATAAATACAATCCGAGTGCTGCCCCGATAAATTCAGCTAAATCAGTAGCCATAATAACGAGTTCACCTTGTATCCATAAGCCGATGGATACAGGTTTTGGAAAGTTCTCTCGAGCTATTTCAGGAAGGTTTCTGCCTGTCGCGATTCCTAATTTAGCTGATAAAGTTTGGATTAATACAGCCATTAAATTAGAAGCGAGAATTACCCAGAGTAATAAATATCCATATTGTGATCCAGCGGCAATATTTGTCGCGAAATTGCCAGGATCAATATAAGCGACTGAAGCGATGAAAGCAGGACCTAAAAAGGGTAATAGTCTTTTTAAACCTTTCGTTTGTCCGCTTAATGCTAAATGCGCTGATTGAACTGTTGTACTTTGAGAAGGGACTTGTTCATCTTTTGATATATCTTTATTCATAGTCGTTTTCCCCTTTGAAATGTTAACTTGATGAAATTATTGTAAGTATTCTTATTGTTTATTTCAATACATTTAAATGTATTGGTGATATTTTTATTTGAACATAAATGTTTCCTTAGTGCAAATTATATGCCTTTATGCAATGAATGGTGTGACGATGCGAAAAGTTTTTGGAAGTTTATGGTTTCTAGATAAGGGGGAAGATAATAAATTAAAGGGCTATTTTTGAAATTTATGTGAACATAAAGCCGATAATATAGCATATTAATTGATGGAATTGCATTTGTATGATATATAATATATTGGGATTACAACATAACCATATTGTTTTGGTGTGTAATCTTGTTTTTTATTTTTGTTAACTGATAGAAAAAAGTATAAAGAAAAGAAAATGGGATTCATTTTCTTATTATATATGTTTTGATATGAACGTTAACTTATACATGATTTTAAAAATTAGATAGGTGGTAGAAATACATTGGCAACTACAAAACCATATAGAGTATTACTATATTACATGTACACAACAATTGAAAACCCAGAAGAATTTGCGGCAGAGCATTTAGCATTTTGTAATTCACTTGAATTAAAAGGTAGAATTCTTGTAGCAAAAGAAGGTATTAACGGAACTTGTTCTGGTACTGTAGAACAAACAGAGAAATACATGGAAGCGATGAATAACGATCCACGTTTTGACGGTATCGTATTTAAAATAGATGAAGAAGAGGGGCATGCATTCAAGAAAATGCACGTACGTCCTCGTCCAGAGTTAGTTACACTTCGTCTAGAAGATGACATTAATCCAAAAGAGATTACTGGTAAGTATTTAGAGCCAAAAGATTTTTATGAGGCAATGAAACAAGAAGACACAGTTATTATTGATGCACGAAATGATTATGAATTTGATCTAGGTCACTTTAAAGGCGCGATCAAACCTGATATTGAATCATTCCGTGAATTACCAGATTGGATTAGAGAAAACAAAGAAACGCTTGAAGGTAAAAAGATTTTAACATACTGTACTGGCGGAATTCGTTGTGAGAAGTTCTCTGGTTGGTTAGTCCGTGAAGGTTACGAAGATGTAAGCCAGCTTCACGGCGGTATTGTAACGTACGGTAAAGACCCAGAAGTACAAGGTGAGCTTTGGGATGGACAATGTTACGTATTCGATGAGCGTATCGCTGTACCAGTAAACCAAAAAGAACATGTTATCGTTGGTAAAGACCACTTCTCAGGTGAACCTTGTGAGCGTTATGTAAACTGTTCAAATCCAGAATGTAATAAGAAAATTTTATGTTCTGAAGAAAATGAAGCGAAATATTTACGTGCATGTTCTCATGAATGTCGTGTAAGCCCACGTAACCGCTACGTAATACAACACGAATTAACTGAAGAGCAAGTAGCTGCCGCATTAGAGAAAATCGAAGCAGGGAAGTAAGCTAGATTATTGTAATAAAAAAGTACTCCAAATTTTAGTTTGGAGTACTTTTTATGATGTGTTTTTTGTCGGTAAGTCGATAGATCTTAAAAATCGCAGATAAAAATTTCATATACTGAAACGTGTACTACGTATTTGTAATTTGAAAATAACCTTCTTTACTTCTCATCATCTTTCTCTTTCACAGCAGAAAGTACAGTTTGTTTTACCCATGCTTTTCTTCGTTTATGTTGTAGACTCCATTGGTATAAACTTTGCGCACCTAAAATAAGTGAAATGACGATGCCACTAATTGCTATTAAAAGTGCGAAAAATTCAAGTGGCGATGATATTTTGTTTGAATCGGTGTTTCTTAACAGATCAATCATAGTAAACCCTAACATTTGGCCAACTACAGAGTAGAGCGTTAAAATTAATAATAAAAGGCTATCTTTTTTAGAGGCGACGTTTTCTTGGTATTTAAACAAACTATCAAGATTTTGTTTTGCATTTGAGTATAGTATTTCGATGTTAAAAAGCTTTCTTAAGCGAAAGAAAATATCTTCACTTTGTGACTGGGATACTAGCTCTAAAGAAAAGTAATTCGCCGTAAACGAATTGATTGAATAAATTAATTTCTCTATTTCATTTGTATCTTGTTCAATGTTTAATTCAGCATAAGCGTTTGCCATTTTTAATAAAACAATTTTATGAAATAGATTTAATAATAAAGCGTAATAAAACTCCCCATACATTTGACTCGCAAGTTTAGTAAATTCGCGTTCTCCTTCATTTGTTACACATGTGAATATATGTTCTTCCATAATAAAGTAGCGATTTGGAGCCCATCTTTGATAAGAATGTTTTATTAAATAATCTTGAATATAAGGAACATTATTTGCACTAATATAGGGCTTACCATCGTCAGTTAATCCGGAAAGACTAGAAGCTCGGTATACATCAACTACATGAAGTTCCGATTCTTTGTTTATAGATAATAAAGTTTGGACGTACATTCTTTGGTCTTCAAAGAAAGGAAAAGTTTGAAAGTAAGAGCTTCTTAATCTCTTCTTCTCAAAGAAATCTGTTATTCCATGAAATAAATAACCAAAAATGAATCTTTCCACCTGGGAATACTTTTTTCCATTACATTTAATACAAATAGTCTCGTTTGTATCATTTTTAGTTTCAAGTACACGGAAACGGGCGGCGAATTCAATTGCTTCCGATAATGTCATGTTTGGAGCGGTTTCTACTTCTGTCCGAATTGTTAAGAAGCCAAGCTCATAAGGACAAAGTGTTACGTCAATAGAATGAATCTTGAATGGAACGGAAATAAGATTTGTTGTTAAATGTCCAGTTAAGTTAAGGTCTTTAGAATAGCGCTGCAATCCTTTTTGATGCTCTGAATGAGGAAAGAGTATTTTATTTGTAAATGAAAGATAATATGCTTCCATATTTTGATGTGAAACTTGAAACTTTCCGTAGTATGTATTTTCATTTTCAAGATGATCGAGTCGAAAAGGGTGAAAATCATTTTTCTGTAAGAAAGGGAACATATTTTGTTCATATCCAGTTTTAAAAGAAAATGGAAATATGAATTGAAATATGGCTGTTGTTACATCTTTCTCCTCGATTGTTCGTATTGCCTCCATTTACATTGTTTCCTTTCCATATATGCTATAAAAACAACATGCCCAAATTTATTTGAAAATAACCACTGTTTTATACTCAGTTAAGAATGAAAATTCAACTTATTTAGTAGGGGACATGTATAATGTTATGTATACTAAAAATTATAAAATTGTATTTTGAAAAGGGGGATGTTGTATGCGTATTTTAGTATTAGGAGCTGGTGGCGTTGGAGGCTTTTTTGGGGGACGCCTTGCTGAAAAGGGTAATTAACTGTTACGATTTATTTAACCAATTATAACGAAAGTTAATTAAATGAAAGTTAATTAAATATATCAGTAAGCCCTGCTAGTCAAGTGATTGGCTAGTAGTGAGGGTTAACTGCGGGCAATCCCTAAAGCTGATTGAACTACAACGTGGCTAGAAATAGCGAGCGTGAATGTCGCGAAAGCAGAAAAAATCAATCAGATGGTGCAAGGTTAAATCCTAACCACTAGAACAATGGGTCTTCCGCCTCGAATCATCTAAGTCAAAAGTGATAAGATGAACGTTCAACGACTATCTCGTATAACTGACGAGAGTACACCACAAGCCTATGGTAGTGGAAAAATCCTCTATCTCTAAAGAGATAAACATATAGTCTGCGCTCATGTGAAAACATGAGAAGTTCATAAGAGAACTGGCTAAGGAGTTGCGCCCTTAGTTGAACGAGATACATTTAATTAAATCTATCAAACCTCATTGAACATACCGAACGTACGTGCTATGATAGGTTCAATGAGGTAAGAATAATAATTAAATTTTTACGAGTTAGTCAAGTATCAGAATTAACAGGTTTGCATACGAGTAGTCTCAGGAGAATGCTGGTGGAACACGCTACGATTCAGAAGAACAAATCTTTCATTAAAGGAGTTACATTCTGATGATATTGGCGAAGAAAGTTAGACTGATTCCAACGCCTGAACAAGAACAAGTGCTTAGAAACTACGCCGGTGCTGCAAGATTTGCTTATAACTATTGTAAAAGAATGAGTGATAGATACTATAAGCTATTTGGAAAATCTGTTTCACAGTTAGCTTTACAGAAACGATTTACAAAGATCAAGAAGCGAAAGAGATATGAGTGGTTAAAAGACATTAATGCACAAGTCCCCAAACAGGCTTCAAAAGATTTTGATATGGCGAGAAAACATTCGTTCAAAAAGTACAAAAATGGTTATCACACTTCTTATAAATCCAAAAAAGATGTAATCCAAGGATTTTATGCCAATTATGAAAGACTGATTATAGGAAAGAAAGTCGTTCATATTCAGTCTATTGGAGAAGTGAAAACAAGCCAACAACTACCAAGAAATAAAAAACCATCCAATCCAAGAGTTACTTTTGATGGTCGTCACTGGTGGATGAGTGTAGGATTCCAAGAAGACTTTGAATCACAAGAACTAACGAATGAGTCGATTGGTGTGGATGTTGGTTTAAAAGAACTTTTTGTAGCTTCTAATGGTATGAAAGAACGAAATATAAACAAAGATGCTAAGGTTAAAAAACTTTTGAAAAGGAAAAAGTCAGCGCAAAGAGATATGTCTAGGAGATTTAAAAAAGGTGTGAAAATTCAGTCTGCCGGATATGAAAAAGCGAAAGCTGAGCACCTGCGGTTATCTAGGAAAATTATGAATATCCGAAATAACCATATCCATCAAGCAACAGCTAAATTGGTGAAAACCAAACCAATGAGGATTGTTGTGGAAGACTTATCTATCTCAAACCTGTTAAAAAACAAAAAACTATCGAAAGCATTTACCTTTCAAAAATTACACTTCCTCTTTCAATGTTTATCATACAAGTGCGAGAAGTATGGCATTGCGTATGTAAAAGCTGATAAATGGTTCGCTTCAAGCAAGATTTGCTCATGTTGCGGAGTAAAATACGACCATTCAGTTCAACCAGAAGGACAGTGGAGCTTAAAAATACGTGAGTGGCGTTGTGCTTCATGCAATAGCCATCATGATAGGGATGTAAATGCTTCGATAAATTTATCAAGATGGGTACAATAAATGCTTGATAATAGGAGGTAACGATACTGCCTCGTGTGGAGTGTTATACCCCTCGTCCCTTCGGGGTTGCGAGAACACGATGAAGCACTAACTCGTGTAAATATGATTGAATTGTATAGATTTAGTTAAGTTTATCGTATCGGAGAAGATGTTACGTTTCTCGTTCGTAGTAGACGGAAACAACAAATAGAGGATAAAGGTTTAGTTATCCGAAGTATTAATGGAGATTTTTCCTTTCAACCAAATTTAATAACGAAAGAAGATCAAACTGCTCCATTTGATGTGATTCTATTTTCAACAAAAGCGTATCACTTAAACGAGGCAGTTCAAGATTTGAAACCGTTTGTTGGCGAAAGTACTGTAATCATTCCGTTGCTAAATGGTATCGCTCATTTATCACTATTACAAAAGGAACTCGGTGAGGATAAAGTAATTGGCGGTTTATGCTTTATCGAGACGACGTTAAACGATCAAGGAGAAATTGTACAAACTAGCGCTGCCAACAGACTTGTATTTGGCGAAAATAAGTCTCAAAATTCAGAGAGAATACAGCATATTTCTAAAGCATTTGCAGGTACGAAATCTAGTTTTGTATTAAGTGAAAATATTACGCAAGATATGTGGCATAAATATTTATTCATTACTGTAATGTCGGGTGTGACGACATTGATGCGTGCACCGATAGGGCCGATTCGTGAAAGCGAAGGTGGTCGTGATTTTATCCAAAACTTATTTGAAGAATGTGTGCAAATTATGAAATATATAGGGGCACCAGTTAAGGAAGACATTGCTCAGGAACATATGAAAACAATTGATAAAATTTCGTATGATATGAAGTCATCGATGCAGCGGGATATGGAAAAAGGTTCGTCTATTGAAGGGAAGCACTTACAAGGATACTTACTAGATGCAGCAAAACAATTTTCTATAGAAGCACCATTATTGGGGGCAGTATATCAAAATTTGAAAGTGTATGAAGAAATGACTTTTAACAGATCAGCAATACAATTGGATGTATGAAAAAATAAAAAAGAAAGCAATATATAAGTGTATTGCTTTCTTTTTTTATGACAAATTATTTATTTCTTTTCGTTCTATCTGTCAAATTTATTTCCTGTTCACGTTTACCGTATAATTGATTAATTTCATTTGCTAATGCATCTAAATAGGAATCGGAAAAAATAGGCTTCTTTTCTTTAGGCATATGGATCTCCTTTATCGATTTTTTAGTATTCATTATGTATATTTACCAGCGGATTATGCGCAATCATTTTAATTTTTTCTTTTTCAAAATTTTTGTTTACATTTTGAAAATAAAGGAGTAATATAATCCACAGTTTCAATTTTCTAAATCGCTGAAACCGCATGGTGCGGGGGACCCGTTCTTATGGATTAGTTCTTAATCCAATGGGGTGAATCCTTGAAAAAGGTAGGGCTACTCATAGGCCCGAATCCGACAGCTAACCTCGTAAGCGTTATATTGAGAAGGAAGGTGGAGCTTGTGCGACAAAAAATATAATGTCTACAAGTCTATTTCGTTATGGCTTGTAGACATTTTTTGTTTTCTGAAGAAATCGTTTATCCGCTGTAACTAGCAGAAAAGTTCGTACAAAATTATTGGAGAGTGGACAGCAGTGGTTTCATCAATCAAAAAGTTTTTAATTGGAAGGCCGTTAAAATCAACTGAGTTAGGAGAGCAAAAGCTTAATAAAACGAAGGCGCTAGCCATTTTATCTTCTGACGCATTGTCATCGGTTGCATATGGACCAGAGCAAATATTAATTGCTTTAGCTGGCCTAGGAGCAATAGCTTATTGGTATTCTATTCCGATTGCTATTGGGGTATTAGTATTATTGACAGCTCTTATTTTATCTTATCGACAAATTATTTTTGCTTATCCGCATGGCGGAGGGGCGTATGTTGTATCAAAAGAAAACTTAGGGATGAATCCAGGATTAATAGCTGGAGGTTCTTTATTAGTCGATTATATTTTAACTGTTGCAGTAAGTGTATCAGCAGGTACAGATGCGCTTACATCGGCTTTTCCTAGTTTACATGCACATAATGTAATCATTGCGATTATATTTGTTATATTGATTACTATTTTAAATTTAAGAGGGGTAACGGAATCGGCTTCCGTTTTAGCATATCCTGTTTATTTATTCGTTTTAGCATTATTTATATTAATTGGAGTAGGGATATACAATATTTTAACTGGTCACGTGTCACCGACCTTACACACGCCAATTGGAACACCAGTTGCAGGAATTAGTTTGTTCTTACTGTTACGAGCATTTGCTTCAGGAAGCTCTGCTTTAACAGGTGTTGAGGCGATCTCTAACGCAATTCCAAACTTTAAAGACCCTGCACCAAACAATGCGGCGAAAACATTGCTTGCAATGGGTGCATTACTTGCCGTTTTATTTTCAGGAATTGTCTTTTTAGCTTATTATTACGGAATTAATCCAAGTAAGGAAGTAACGGTTGTTTCACAAATTGCTGAACAAACTTTTGGACGTAATTTCATGTACTATTTCATACAAGGTACAACTGCTTTAATATTAATTCTGGCTGCTAATACCGGGTATTCTGCATTTCCACTATTAGCAGTCAACCTCGCAAAAGATAAATTTATACCGAGAATGTTTATGATTAGAGGAGACCGCCTAGGATACTCAAACGGAATTATTATACTTGGAATCGCATCGATTATTTTAATTGTAGCTTTCCAAGGACAAACGGAACATTTAATTCCGTTATACGCAGTAGGTGTATTTATTCCGTTTACCCTTTCTCAAACGGGTATGGTATTAAAATGGCTTCGTGAAAAACCTGAAGGATGGGCTTTGAGATTAACGGTCAATTTAATAGGAGCAGTCATTAGTTTTATCGTAATGAGTATGTTCTTTTTAACTAAATTCGCACAAGTTTGGTCAATCCTTATTTTCTTACCTGTCATTATCTTCTTGTTCCACCGAATTAAGAAGCATTATGATGCAGTAGGCGATCAATTAAGTTTAAAAACTTGTGAGAGAATTGTTCCAATAGAAGGAAATGTAATCGTCGTTCCTGTAGCTGGTATGACACATGTAGTAGAGAATTCATTAAATTATGCGAAGTCTCTTTCTGCAGATCAAGTTATCGCTGTATATGTTGCATTTGACAGAGAAGAGGAAAAGAAATTTGAAGAGAAATGGAAGAAGTGGCAACCTGAAGTAAGACTTGTTACGTTACATTCTCATTATAGAAGTATTCTTCAACCGCTAACAAAGTTTATTGATACAGTGCAATATAAAGCGAGTGAATCAAATTATCGAGTTACTGTAGTTATACCACAGTTCATTCCGAAAAAAGGTTGGCATAACATTCTTCATAATCAATCTAGTTTACTCATTCGTGCGTATTTACTCTATAAGCGAAATGTTGTTATTACGACAGTTCCATATCATTTGAAAAAGTAAGAAGATTTTTAGGGATAGCTTCAAGAAATTGAAGCTATCCCTTTTATGTATATGCTATGCATAATTGCATACGAGTTAAAAAGATATATTGATATAATTTTTGCGTCTATGAGTAAGTAGAGGTTTTTCTTGTGATATATGGATATTTCAATTGAAAAAGTGAAGCGGATTATATTTTGAAATAAAGACATGAAAGCTTGAAAATAAAGGGAATGAAAATACTTCTTTACGTTATATAAATAGCTGTGTTTAAATGACCTTACAGTACAAAACTTACATGAAAACAAACCGAAATTTCATATTTACGTACGTTATTTAGTTTAAAATGAATAATATTT
>NZ_BOQB01000140.1 GCF_018332475.1 Bacillus sanguinis
TCATTCTATATTCTTTCAGGCTTAATCACAGGGTTACTGCTCTAGTCCGTCAGATATATTACAATAAAAGGAAAATGGTTTAGCTTTGCTGCTTTTCTTAGTTATCTTGATGGTCTCTATGTTTGAAATTATACTATTAAAAAAACATGTAGATCAGAGGGAGAACCAGTGAAGAAAAATTGGAATGAAGAAGAGCTTTTAGCAAACTTTATGTTAATGCCAAATGAACTACATCTATCTATGGGGAATAAAACAGAAACGAACCGTTTGGGCTTTGCCGTGTTACTAAAGTATTTCCAACAGAAAGCTAGATTCCCTAGCCAAAAGCAAGACATCCCAAAAGTAGTGATCGAGTACATAGCGAAACAGCTTGATGTTTCGCATGATCAATTTGATGAATATAGTTGGGGTGGAAAAGAAAAGACTTATACCCGACATCGAAAAAATATAAGGGATTTTTTTGGATTTCAGGAGCTTACACGTACAGATAATGATCGTTTGGGACAATGGTTAGAAGAACAAGTTCAGTCTACACATGATACAGACTATTTAAAAAACCAAGCATACAGTCTCTTTCGTAAATGGAAAGTTGAACCTCCTTCTATTGGGAGCTTAAAGCGTATGATTGACTCTGCCATTGATACTTTTGAAAAGAGCTTATATAAAATGACATATCAGCAATTATCTGCTAAGACGTGCACTCGGTTAGATGCTTTACTTGAGTCCCATGCTGATGAGGATTCTGATGGAGAGGAAACCGACATTTTAACTTTTCGTCAACTATTATCTTCTCCTCGTAAACCAAGTGTAAATGCGATGGAGATGGAGGTTAAAAAACTGTTAGCTATACGACATCTCCAAATTCCTAATGGTTTGTTTCATCATATGACTCCAAAATTACTAAAGAAATATCGACTTCGTGCAGCTACTGAGACTGTAACGGAATTGCGAGCACATCCAGCACCCATTCGCTACACCTTACTTGCCATCTTATTTTGGCATCGTCATGCTGAAGTTATCGACTATTTAGCTGATCTGTTGGATGAAATCACTCTCAAGTTCGGAAATAAGGCCAAGAATACTACCCGTAAAGAAGCAGTAGAAGAGTTGGAAAGGGTTCAAGGGAAAAATAAACATATTATCAACTTATTAAAAGCGACGGTTAATCATCCAGATGGAATTATTCAAGATACTCTATATCCGATTGTAGGCGCTTCAACAATTCGGGATATTATTAAAGACATGACAAGAAATCACCGAGAATACAAAGAAAAAATCTATATAAAGATGCATTCTTCCTATCGGGGGCATTATCGGATTGCTTTCTGTAATATCTTAAAAAATCTTACGTTCAGATCTAATAATCAATCTCATCAACCTGTCATTGAAGCTCTTCAACTAATTCGAGAATATGGTGATAGTGGTCAACGTTTTTTTGCAGCTAATGACGAAGTTCCTATTGAAGGAGTGATCCAGCCCAAATGGAAGGATATCATTATTGAGACGGATAGTAAGGGAATGGAGAGGGTTAACCGAATCAATTATGAGATTGCTGTTTTACAAACACTTCGAACGCGCCTCCGGTGTTTTACCGTTAATATCAATAACATGTGTTGTATTATCGATTTTACGAGTACTGATGTTAGAATTTACTTTATCAAAAGATAATGTAGAACTGCCCCACATTTCATTAAATTCAACCTCATATATACCAGCTAGTTCTGGCCAATTGATTTCTACAACATGTTGTTGGTTACCATCTAAAATTCCTTGTTCCATATTCGTTTCAGAACCATAGGTCCTAAAATTACTCTCAATCCTTACTTCTTTATTAAAACAAGTATAAAATGATTCCTACTTCAAATACTAAAAAAAAACTATTGAAGGATATGATTCAAATGACACTCCATCTAAATAAAAATAACTGCCCTAATTATGAAAAAATTAAATACATCCTCAACGAATCACCAGACTTAATGTGTAGAACACTTGAAGTTGGTGGAGATTGTCTCGAAGTTATTTTCATGAAAAATTTAATTAAACAAGAGTTTCTAAATGAGTATGTAATTAAATACATTCAACAACTTCCGATAGAATACATAACTTACTCTTATTTATTGAAAAACATACCAATGAACGAAGTAAAGAAAAACCTTAAGGAACAAGAGATTATCTCTTCCCTCTTAAATGGATTCGCTTATATTTACTTATCAGACGAAAGTAAAGCATTTATGGTAAATTGCGCCAACCCTATTGAAAGATCTATTGAGAAAGCAGAAACAGAATCATTGGTATACGGTCCTAAAATATCGTTTACAGAATCATTATCTTCTAACATTAAAATTATAAGACGAAATCTAAATGATTCTAATTTGTGTACAGATGAATTAAAAATAGGAGAACGTGTTAAGAAGCAAGTAAGAATTATATATCTTAAAGATATAGCGGATGATGACACACTTAAAACACTTAAGGAGAAGTTTGAAAATATAAAAACTGATAATATAAGTGACAGTTCAGTATTGGCACAATGTCTTGAAGATAATCATTACTCATTTTTTCCACAGTTTATATTAACAGAGTTGCCCGATAGATTCCTCTACTCTATTTTAAACGGACGGATTGGTGTTCTTATAGATGAAAGTCCAATTGCTATTATTGGACCTGCTAATTTTTTTTCGTTTTTTGAATCAACAGAAGACATATATTTGAGATGGTCCTTAAGTACTTTTATAAGATTTATACGATTATTTGCTATGGCAGGGTCACTATTTCTTACAGCATTTTATGTTGCAACCATGACATTTCACTCTGAACTAATTCCATCTAAATTGTTACTTATAATTGGGCAATCACGTTCACAAGTTCCTTTTCCACCTTTGCTAGAAGCACTTTTACTCGAATTATTAATTGAATTACTTAGAGAGGCTGGGGCACGCCTTCCGTCAAAAGTAGGGCAAACAATGGGGATTGTTGGAGGTATTGTTATTGGCCAAGCAACTGTTGAGGCAGGTTTAACTAGCAACATTTTAATTATTATTGTGGCATTTAGTGCATTAGGGGCATTTACGGCTCCTATTTATGAAATGGGCACTGCTATAAGAATTGCTAGATTTCCTTTCATTATTCTAGCAGGTGTTTGGGGATTAAATGGGATTATTATCGGTGTCTGTGTAATGATGGTCCACTTGTTAAAATTGACATCATTAAACAAACCTTATCTTGCACCTCTATACCCTTTTAGGATTAAGGATATAAAATACTTCTTAATACGTCTACCCCACCATTTTTATATGAGACGTCCTGTTGTCAATCGCCCAAAAGATTCATTCCGCACAAGGTGGAGATTTAAAAAAACAGAAAAAGATTTAGATGAATTTTGAGGTGGATAATGAAATCAAATATTAGTTTTGTAAATGCCTATATGGCTTTCTTTATCATACACACTTCGCAAATTGGTATGGGCATACTTGGAGTCCCGAAAATTATTTATCTTGAATCTAAGAAAGATGCTTGGATCTCAGTTTTACTATCCGGTCTATTCATTAGTATTATCACTTGGATTATTATTAGCATACTTAAAAAACATGGAAACTGTAATCTTTATGAAATACACGAAAATTTATTTGGTCGCTTTATAGGAAGTATCATCAATACCTTAATTGTCATTTACTTTATTGCTGTACATTACTCTATCATCATCAGTTATGTTGAATTGTCCCTAACATGGGGATATGAAGGAGTTTATGAATGGGTAGGCACTTTAGCACTATTATTAATAACAATTTATGCAGTATCAGGTGGATTCAGAGTAGTTGCAGGGATATGCTTCTTATCCTTTTTAATGACTATATGGCTGCTATTTGTGATGTATCAACCACTTGATTCCATAAACTTAACTAGAATTTTACCCATCATGTCGACAACTCCGTCAGAAATGATGAAAGGAGTTTTTAAAAGCAGTTATACAATGTTGGGTTTTGAGACTTTATTTTTTATTTTTCCTTTTATAAAGGAGAAAAAAAACTACTTCTATTCAGTCAATTAGCAATCTGGTTTACCACACTTCTTGTTTTAATTGCAACTGTTATTTCCATATTATTTTATAGCCCTAAAGAATTAGAAAAACAGATCTGGCCTATTGTCAGTATGATAAGCGCTGTCCATTTTCCATTTATTGAGCGCTTTGAATCTATAGCAGTTTCATTATGGATATTAGTTATTTTTCCAAATTTATGTATAATCCTATTCATTTCTTCCAAAGGAGTTAAACAAATATTTCATTTAAAACTAAAACATGGAATATGGGTAATCTCAATAATCATTTTTATCACGAGTTTTTTTATCACAAAAAGAGTCGACAATAACCTTTTGATTGATAAAGTTGGTCAAGTAGGCTTTTACCTATGGTTTATCTATCCAATATTCTTATATTTCATTTCAATCATTAAATCTAAAATCTTTTCACGTTCAAAACGGAGTTGAAAAAATGAAAATACGGCTTATTCTACTTTGTGTCTTTCTCTGTACGGCATGTATGCCACCTGAAAAAATATTAGAAAGGCAAGGAATTTCAACTATTATTGGTTTTGACTTACTTGATGAGAATACATACAAAGGCACTATTAGCTTGTTACAATTCGACCGTAAAGAAGAAAAGACGAGTGTAACCATTTCTGCCGTCGGAACTACAAGCAAACAAATAAGACAAAATTTAGAACAACAGACAAGCCACCACCTTACTTCTGGTCAATTAAGGACCATACTGTTTAATAAAAATATGGCAGAAACAGTAGGAATTTCTTCTTTTCTGGATACTATGCAACGAGATAGCAGTATCAGTTCTTTAATCTTTTTGGCCATTACTGATAATGCTGAGGAGACGATTAAAAATAAAAACTATGAAGAATATCCCGAAATGGGATCCTATATCTATCAACTATTGGATAAACACGAAAAGAAAGAAATGTTAGTCAACTCCAACTTGCATGATTTTATTTCCACACTATATGAAATTGGTATCGATCCTACCTTACCTATTCTATCGAATGAGAATGGTGTAGCACCCTATTTAGATGGGGTTGCATTATTTAGGGATGATAAAATAGTTGGTTCTATTTCCATGAAAAAAAACCTGTATATAAAATTATTCACCAATCATAATGCTTTTTTGGGGGATATAACTTTAAATATTCCTGCAGAGGTATTAGAAGAAAAGGGAATAAAACTAGTCGAAAAGCAAAAAGGAGATAAATTTAATATTACAATTCACCCAATAAAGTACCGCGGAAATGTTGAATTATCTCAGGAAGAGTCGGTTAATTTAAATGCATCTATTTTAGTTTCAACTATAGAATTACAGCCTTCTGTTACTCTTAAAAATAAGGAATCAATAAAAAAAATGGAGCTAATAATTGAAGAAGAACTAAACAAAGAATTCGGGGATATTCTTGAGGAGTTTAGAAAATTAAATACTGATCCAATTGGCATTGGAAGAAAAATAAAAAGTATAAGAAAATATTCCAATTTAAATGAAAAAGATTTGAGAGGAAAGTATTCCACATTAAATTTAAAACCAAATATTAAGGTAGAAATAAAACGAACTGGGGCAGTTGATTAGTTCACGAATTACTTGTGAAGAACCTCATTTACTTATGAAGAGCTCACCGAGGTTGATATTAAACTTATCTTCCAATAGTTCAATAATTGTATGTAAAACCATAATTAACTACAATCCTTATTCAACAATCTGGCCCTATTGCGGAACAAAAATAAAAGAGCTCTCTTCAGTCATACTGCGGCTGGTTAGTTTAATAAAATTAGCCCCATAAACGGACATTTATGGGGCTGGTCCTTATTGGAGCAAAACACACTCTATTTACCCTGATCTTTGGTACCAAAACTCATTCCCAAAATCAAAGTAACATTTTTAATAACAAACACCGTTTTTGGTGCTAATATATTCATATAAATAGTTTTTAGTAGGTGATTAATTATGATTTTTGGTTACGCGCGAGTGAGTACGGAGGAACAAAACCTAGATATGCAAGTTGATGCATTAACACAATTCGGGGTTGAGAAGATTTATAAAGAAAAATTAACTGGCACACGAAGAGATAGGCCTCAATTAGAAGACCTTTTAAAAATTTTACGAAGTGGCGATAAAATTGTTGTATATAAACTTGACCGTATTTCACGTTCCACAAAACATTTGATAGAACTGAGCGAATTATTTAACGATATGGGTGTACATTTTGTATCAATTACTGACAGTATTGACACTTCAACCGCAATGGGAAAGTTTTTCTTTCGTACAATGGCAAGCATCGCTGAACTAGAAAGAGATATTATTAGTGAACGAACAAAGTCTGGTCTTCAAGCAGCAAGATCAAGAGGAAAGAAAGGTGGGAGACCTACTAAGAAAGAAGATAAAGTGGAAATGGCTGTTAAGATGTATAAGAGTAAAGACTATACAATTAAGCAAATTACAGTGGCGACTGGTATCAGTAAGACCACGCTGTATAGGTATTTAGACAAGGCGCTATAGGGTTGCCTCAGTAATTTAGTTATTAACGATTTGTAAAGATCTTATCGATTAAACCGTATTCTAAAGCTTTTTCTGCTGTCATGAAGTTGTCGCGGTCTGTGTCGCGTTGTAGTACTTCAAGTGGTTGACCAGTGCGGTCAGCAAGAATTTGGTTTAGTTTTTCACGTAAGAATAGGATACGTTTAGCAGCGATTTCGATTTCAGTCGCTTGACCTTGTGCCCCGCCAAGTGGTTGGTGAATCATTACTTCACTGTTTGGAAGTGCATAACGTTTTCCTTTTTCACCTGCTGCAAGTAAGAATGCACCCATAGATGCAGCCATACCGATACAGATTGTTGATACTTGCGGTTTAATAAACTGCATTGTATCGTAAATTGCCATACCTGCTGTGATAGAACCACCAGGGCTGTTGATGTAGATGTGAATATCTTTTTCTGGATCTTGAGATTCCAAGAATAAAAGCTGGGAAACGATTGAGTTAGCTACGTTGTCATCAATTGCGCTACCAAGCATAATGATGCGGTCTTTTAATAGTCGAGAGTAAATATCGTAAGCGCGTTCTCCACGATTTGTTTGTTCAATTACTGTAGGAATTAAATTCATCTGTTATTTCCTCCTTCAAAAGCTTTCTTAGTCTTATAATACAATTATGGTCAATAAAGGTCAAACGAAACCACTTTAAATCAAAAAAATATGTAGTTGTACCATGAAATATTCGCTATGTTTTTGAAATTCCCTGCTTATGTATCTTCAACATCATAACCGAATTACATAAATTTAAACGTTATAAAAACTGTAGAAAAAAAGAAAAGAACGCCTTTTTTACTGAAGCGTTCTTTCGATATCTATTCTTTTAAAAGATAGGTCACTTTATTTAAAATCTTTTCGATTTGTTTCGCGTTTTTACTATACATTTCGCTTGCTGATTTCGACTTTGTTTCTAAAGAAAATAGTTCAAGATCAGCATGACATTTTTTTAAAGATGCCAATAATAAAGGTTTGTTTTGAGGAGAAGGCATTTGTAGTTTGTCATTATAAATGTCGATAGTAAGTTGTCCATATGAATCCACTTGACCGAGAAAGACGTTTTCAATGACAACACCGAGTTTTTCGAGCTCAGAATGTAACCAAGCTCGGTTATGTCCGCTTGCTGAAAGAGGTTCATCTAGTACATTGCCATCCATAATAACAGTTTGTGGTTCTTTTTCGTTTGCTACTTTTAAACCGATGTCTTTTGCTGTGAGTGGTTGGCGATCTTTCTTTAATAATACATTTAATTCTCCGCTCGGTTCTAGTACAGCAAATTCAACATCAGCTACGCTGAAGGCATCTTTTCCACGAAGAAGTTCCAGTAATTCGTCACTTGTATATTTTTCTTTCTTTAAGTTGTCTTCGAGTATCTTTCCATCTTTTATTAATACGGTAGATTTCCCTTGAAAGAAGTCCCGAGCTGTTTTGTTCTTTAAAGAAAGGATTCCTGTTAAAAAAGGTACCACAGCGAAAATGAGTATCGCAAAGACGCCGTGAAAAAATTTTGAATCGAGCCCTGTAGATACTTGGGCAGCGATGACACCGATTGTCATTCCGGCTATGTATTCCATAAAGGAGAGCTGAGAGATTTGTCTTTTCCCTAACCATTTCGTAATAGCGAATAAAATAATTAATATGAATACAGAGCGAAGAATGACAAGTGTCCATTCCGGCAGGTGAGACATATTCATTTCCTCCAGTCTACTTAAAACCCTTTATATTGAGGTTCTTCACGTTCTAATACTGAAACTCTATTTTGTAAATCAGCGATGATGCTCTCCATTTCTAACATACATTCATGAAATACACGTTTTGATTCTGCGTCCTGTGAATGTAGTGAAAGGGAGCTCAAACTTGCTTGAGCGCCCCTTACACTAGCAAGGCAGGTTTTGACGCTAGCGATAACTGTCATACGAACACCTTATCCTTTCGGTTTGAATAGCAATGCTCCGATGAAGCCGAAAATAATAGCTGCGGATACACCGGCGCTTGTTACTTTAAACATGCCGGTAATAACGCCAACGATGCCATGTTTTGCAGCTTCTTCCATTGCACCGTGAACGAGGGCATTACCAAAGCTTGTAATAGGTACAGTTGCCCCAGCTCCAGCGAAATCAATTAATGGTTCATACAAATTGAATCCATCTAATATAGCTCCAGCAACAACGAGTGTTGCCATTGTATGAGCTGGTGTTAGCTTTCCAACATCAAACATAAGTTGGCCGATTACACATATAAGTCCGCCAATGACGAAAGCCCAGAAAAAAATCATTGCGTTGCACCTCCAAATTCAATCGAAACGGCATGAGCGATACACGGAATCGTTTCTTCTTGTTGGAATGTAAGTGGAGATAGTAAAGCGCCTGTCGCAACGACAAGTATTTTATTAAACTCTCCTCTTTTCATTCGGTTTAATAAGTGACCGTATACGACCGTTGCGGAACACCCTGGTCCACTAGCGCCAGCGATGACAGGTTGCCCTTCTCTATAAATGAGCAGCCCGCAATCTTGAAACTGTTCGCTCGTTACTTTCGTTCCGTGTTTATGTAATAAGTCATAAGCAATTTCGCGTCCTACATGTCCGAGGTCACCCGTTACGATTAAATCGTAGTAAGAGGCATCAATTTGTCGTTCGCGTAAATGGGCTTCAATTGTATCAACGGCAGCTGGAGCCATTGCACCTCCCATATTAAATGGATCTGTTAATCCCATATCAACCACTCGTCCGATTGTGGCAGATGTTACCCTAGGACCGTGTCCAGTATCGCTTAAAATAGCAGCTCCTGCTCCGGTTACTGTCCACTGCGCGGTAGGTGGTTTTTGCCCACCATATTCGGTAGGATAGCGGAACTGTTTTTCTACAGCTGTATTATGACTGGATGCACCAGTTAATAAATATTTTGCGCCTTTTGCATTTACGATACTTGCTCCAAGTGCTAAACCTTCCATAGAAGTAGAACAAGCGCCGAATAGTCCGAGATAAGGAGTGCCCAGTGTACGGCAAGCAAAGCTTGTAGGGGTAATTTGATTAATTAAATCGCCTGCGAGTACAAATTGAATATCGTCTTTACGAAGTTTTGCCTTTTCAGTAGCGCGGCTACAAGCTTCTTCGAACAAAATTTTATGTGCTTTTTCATAGGAATCTTGTCCGAGCCATAAATCTTCATGGAGGGTATCGAAGTCTTCTGGAATTTTGCCTTTAGCTTCAAACGGCCCGCCAACGACTCCCGTCGAAATAATAACTGGTTTGTTTTCAAATACCCACGTTCGGTGTCCTTGTAACATTTATAGCCCTCCCCATTGAACGAGAATCGTTTTAATAAGTGCGATGACGAAAGCTGAAAATACACCAAATAAAATAACAGAACCGGCTAATTTAAACATATTTCCTCCAACGCCGAGTACGAACCCTTCAGTTCGGTGTTCGATACATGCGGCAATAACAGAGTTACCAAATCCAGTAACGGGTACAGCTGTGCCTGCTCCAGCAAACTGTCCAAAACGATCGTATATACCAAATCCAGTTAATAGCATGGAGATAAAAATAAGAGTTGCGACTGTTGGATTCCCTGCTGAGCGTTCAGTGAAATCGAAATACGTAATATAAAAAGTAGAAATGAGTTGTCCGATGAAGCAAATGAAACCACCGACAAAAAAGGCCTTTATACAATTTTTTAAGACAGGGCGCTTTGGTTCTCGTTCTTGCTCAAATTTTTTATACTCCTGTTGCACAGGGGTTAAGTTTTTATCTTTACTAGACATTGCAATCCTTCCTTTTCTTTAAAAAAAGCGTTAAGTGTTAGACTCCATTTTTTTCCCAATGAGTTTTAATTGCTTATTAATCTCGTCTTTAGATACTTCTTTCTTCTTAATTTTGCTTTCAAGTTTTTCGAGTAACATAAAGATTTTTTTATCTGTACTTACACGAACATCGAAAGTGGGGTGCTCATCACTTAGCTGCTTTTGGAGCTTCTTACGGAGAGGTTTTAATCCAAATCTTTCGTGATGCTCAGGTGTAACTGCTATGTAGAGATCTAAATTTGAATTTACTGCTGTACTTTTTATAATTTCATCCATAGCAAGAGCTCTTTTTTTTGCTCCTTGTGATATAGATTGATTAAAGGATTCCGTACTCGTCTTTGTTAATTTAGGACCTTTTTCTTTCTCCGTTCGTTTTGCTTCTTCTTTCTCTTTTTTATCTAAAGGACTATTATCACATCCGGTAAAAGAGCTAAATAGAAGGGCAAATAATACGGTTATGAGTCCGAGTTTTTGCATATTTATCATTCCATTTCTATTGCAATATGTAATGTGATAGAAAAAGGATGACTGCATATCATCCTTTTTCTATTTCACAGCAAGACTGATTCGTTATTGCTGTGAGTATTGTGGTTCTTCTTGTTTGACTTCTTCAACGCGTGGGTTTAAAGAATCGATAATCGTTTGTGTTTGCTGCGCAGCTGTTTGGAAAAGTTGCTTAGCTTGTTGGTTATCCGTATCAAGAGCGAATCCCTCTAAGCTAGCTTGTGCACTTTTTAATCCAGAAACAGTTTGTTTTAATTTCGTAATTACAGTCATTGAATGAAGCCCCCTTTGGAATATTAATTCAAAGATTATAATTTGTGAGTTGGGGTGAATTTATGATTGGAAAATTTAGGGGGGTGCTTTGTTAATATACTCATAACTAAGCGTCATAAAGGATTACGGGGATATTTTTATTGATTTAGATGGATTTTATTGCTATTATTATGAGAAGAAAATGAAGTGTTTTCTATTATCATGCGCCCATAGCTCAGTCGGATAGAGCGGTGGTTTCCGGTACCACGTCTTATATATGACAAAGGAAACCAAATGTGCTTTAGGGTGCGGTATAAAGCTGTTTGTCGGAGTTTTTAACGCTTAACTTGAGCGGGAACAAACCGCAAACGTCCTACGTAGGCATTAGCGAATTATTGTCGCATAGTAAAAAGGTGCTACGTGTAACCAAATGAAGATAATGATAGTACATATGCGGAGAGCTTCCGTCTGAAATTCGTTTCAGATAGGGGGCTCTTTTTTTATTATGTCTAAAAGTATACGAGTAGTAAAAAGACGAAGAGAAGTAGTTGATTTTATTGGTACTGCGGAAGCACTAGACACAGAAGCGGCGATAGCGATTGCTGCGCAGGCATTTCGGGCAGAGGGATTTAGAAAGCGTACTATAGATGATTACAGCAAGCTCTTTCGTTATTTCATGCGAGAATTGAACATTGAGAAAGTCGAGATCATTACGGCGGCACATGTACAAATGTATATTAATAAGCTGCTTAATCGAGAATTAGCACCTGCCACTGTAAATATTCGCATATCGGCGTTGAAGTCGGTCTTTAAGCGATTGAATGAGCAGGGCTACATTAAAAGCAATCCCGCTGTAGACTTTGTAAAGTTACGTACCGATGAAGCGCCGATTTTTACGCTAAATCATAATCAGATAAAGCGCATTTTTCGTGTGGTAGATAAGACGACCTATGCAGGCTATAGAGATTACTGCGCCATGCTGCTTATGTTGCACTGCGGGTTGCGTGTAAACGAAGTAAATCAGCTAGAGGCTAACGATATAGATTTTGATAACCTTACGATTATGTTAGCAGGCGCTAAGAATAAGAACCGTAAAACTAGAGCTGTACCTATGACGAAGAAGGTAGCGGAAGAGCTACGAATGCTTATAGGGGTCCTACCACATGC
>NZ_BOQB01000141.1 GCF_018332475.1 Bacillus sanguinis
GTTGATGGGCATGTGGCGGGACCCCTTAGAGTAGGAAATTCGGCTCATTTTATGTCGAAATTTACTTAGCGTATATTTTCGTTAATTATCTTAACTAGTCGTTACGTATGACTTTACAGCATTCGATGCAAAGTTATCGGTTTTTTGTATGCAAATTTATGGATTAAGTCATACAATTACGCACTATTTTTAATGAATCGATATTTACTTGTTTCTTCAACTAAGTTCGTCCGAATCTTTTTCTACAAAATCACTAAAGTCATCTCCCCAATCACAGATGGCTGTTACAACATTCTCTAGTTGATGACCAATTTCACTAAGTTCATACTCAACCTTAGGAGGCACTACGGGGTATACACATCGAGTAATTATTTTATCGTCTTCTAATTCTCTTAATTGTCTAATCAACATACGTTGATTAACTTCAGGCAGCTTTTTTTGTATTTCACTTAATCTTAATGGCGAACGTTGTAACAAACACCATATAATTGCTATTTTCCAACGCCCTCCTATCACAGATAAAGCTAAATCTTTTCCAGTGAAAAATTCCTTGTCCTTATAATGAATAACCATAATTTTTGACCTTCCTCTCGCGAAAAAAATGTTTATAGTGACAAATTTGTCAGTATTGTAATTAAAATTATAAAGTGTAATCTTAGTGGTGTAAACAATAAAAAAAGAAAGTAGGGATTCAATTGAAAAGTAGAGCTGCTGTTGCATTTAAGCCAGGGGAGCCACTTCAAATCGTAGAAATCGATGTAGAAGAGCCAAAAGCAAAAGAGGTATTAGTAAAAATACTATATACTTCTGTCTGTCATACAGATGCTTTTACATTATCAGGTGACGACCCAGAAGGAGTATTTCCTGCTGTATTAGGCCATGAAGGTGCTGGTGTTGTCGTTTCAGTAGGTGATGAAGTTACTTCAGTAAAACCTGGGGATCATGTTATTCCACTATATACACCTGAATGTGGAGAATGTAAATTCTGTCGTTCTGGTAAAACAAACCTATGTAGTGCTGTACGAGAAACACAAGGTAAAGGTTTAATGCCTGATGGAACAACTCGCTTCTCTTATAATGGAGAGCCCCTTTATCATTACATGGGAACTAGTACATTCAGTGAATATACAGTTGTTAATGAGATTAACTTAGCGAAAATCGATGAAAACGCTCCGTTAGATAAAGTTGCTTTATTAGGATGTGGTGTGACTACAGGTATTGGTGCTGTACACAACACTGCAAAAGTTGAAGAAGGAGCTGTAACAGCTGTATTTGGTTTAGGAGCGATTGGATTAGCAGCTATTCAAGGATTGGTTCAAGCAAAAGCAAGCCGAATTATTGCAGTTGACCTGAATCCCCAAAAATGGGAACTCGCTAAAAAAATGGGAGCGACTGATTTTGTGAATCCTGCAGATTATGATCGCCCAATTCAAGAAGTTATAGTCGAAATGACAGATGGTGGCGTGGATTATAGCTTCGAATGTATTGGTAATGTTGAAGTAATGAAATCCGCTCTTGAAGCATGTCATAAAGGTTGGGGCGAAAGTATTATTATCGGAGTAGCTGGTGCTGGTAAAGAAATCCATACTCGTCCATTCCAATTAGTAACGGGCCGAGTATGGCGTGGATCAGCCTTTGGTGGAGTTAAAGGAAGATCTGAACTTCCAGAAATGGTCGAAGATTATATGCATGGTGATATTGATTTAGATTCATTTATTACTCATCATTTAGAATTTAAAGACATCAATGCGGCATTTGACTTATTACACAAAGGTGAATCCATTCGTACGATTTTAACTTACGGAGAGTGAGATAATGAGTCTTAAATGTATTGAACAACATCGTTCTTTCGAAGGAGAGCAACGTAAGTATAGCCATTATTCCGAAGTCTTGCAATGTGATATGAAATTTAGTATCTACTTACCATCAAATAAAGAAAAGAAAAAAATTCCACTTATATGGTGGTTATCTGGTTTAACTTGTACAGATGATAATTTTAGTCAAAAAAGTGGATTTCAACGTTTGGCTGAAAAACATCAAGTTGCAGTGATTATGCCAGATACTTCACCACGTGGAGAATACGTTTCTGATGTTGCAGCATGGGATCTTGGACAAGGGGCAGGTTTTTATTTAAATGCTACCCAGGATCCTTGGGCACAGCATTATAAAATGTATTCGTATATCGTAGATGAATTAACATCCATTGCTTCGACTATAGTACCTAATTTTTCAGGTGAAGAAAGCATAATGGGGCATTCAATGGGAGGACATGGGGCTTTAGTGATCGGTTTGAAAAATGCTAAGAGATTCAAAGCGGTTTCTGCTTTTTCTCCAATCTTAACTCCTAGTCAAGTACCATGGGGAATAAATGCTTTCACCTCTTATTTAGGTGAAGACAAAGATTCTTGGAAAGAATGGGATGCTTCAGAATTAATTAAAGAAGCTACTATTCCACCAATTCTTATTATGCAAGGTAGTCAAGACGAGTTTTATCCGAAACAATTGGAAGAACATATTTTCTTAGAGAACGCTCAAAAAAATAGTCAAATGGTAACTTATAAAAAAATGGAGGGCTATGATCATAGCTACTTCTTTATTTCCACTTTCTTAAATGAGCATTTCTCTTTCCATATGAAGTATTTAAGATGATTCTTATTTACAACAATACCCACTTCCAATGGCATATGAAGTATTTAAGTTTACAGCAAAATATAGTAACAAAAGTATCCGCATGTAGAGATGTGGGTGCTTTTGATTGTTATATTTTGTCATATTATATAGTTTGTAAAAACAAATAAATTGGGAGGAAGAGTTCATGTGGATTAAAAAAATGTTATTTAATTACCGTGTTAAACCATCCTTATTAAAATCTCGTTATGAGATTGAAAAGGAAAATCGACAAGTTGACTTATTTGAAAGTTCAACTGAAACGTCTAAACCGTTTTCGATAAGAGATACAAGATCATATATTCAGCCTAATACTAAAACATTAGAAGACATGATTAATTACTTAGCAGCTATTCGTGAAATCCCTTCTCTTTCCGTGGATAAGAATAAAATGCTTTGGCCATTAATATCCAAATGCTAAATTCAAAAAAATAATGGTTATAATTTTAGCTATTTCTATATCAAATATTTGAGTTGATGGGAGGTACAGTTTGTATGGAAATGAAAAAAATGTTAAACAATGACCGTATTAAACCATATTTATTAAAAGCACGTTTTGGAGTTGAAAAAGAAAGTCAACGAGTTGACCTATCAGGAAGTTTAGCTAAAACGGAACATCCCAAAAGTATTTCAGTAAGAGATGAACATCCTTATATTCAGCGAGATTTCTCTGAAACACAAATGGAATTAATCACACCAGTTACTGAGACACTAGGAGATTTATTTAATTATTTAGCAGCTATCCATGATGTTGCCTATCGTTCTATGGGAAATAACGAAATGCTTTGGCCATTAAGCATGCCACCACAGTTGCCCGAAAAAGAAGAAGATATTGTTATTGCGAAACTTAATAATCATGAAAATGTTTTATATCGTCGATATTTATCTAATTCTTATGGTCGACGAAAACAAATGATTAGTGGTATTCATTACAATTTTGAATTTAGCGATAATTTGATTCAGGCATTATTTGAATTACAATCAGAAATAAAAGATTATCATCAATTTAAAACAGAAATTTATCTGAAAGTCACAAGGAATTATTTACACTATCGATGGTTAATAACTTATTTCTTCGGTGCTTCTCCTAGTAGTGAAAAGAATTTCTTTGAAATAAATCCTTTAAATGACGCCGTAAGAAGCATTAGAAATAGTAAATATGGTTATAGTAATGAAAATGATGTTCAAGTATCCTATAGTAGTTTACAGAACTATATATCTGATCTTTCTTCGCTGGTAAGTAAAGGGGTTTTATTAGAAGAAAAAGAATTTTATGCATCTGTCCGTTTAAGGGGCGGTCCTCAAGTTTCAGATTTAAAAAATCATGGGATTCGTTATATTGAATTAAGAAACCTAGATTTAAATCCTTTTGAAACATATGGAATTAGCCATGAACAAGCAGAATTTCTACATCTTTTCCTCATCTATTTACTCTGGATTGATCAAGACGATAATAATGATGAATGGGTAAAAATCGGTGATTTTCAAAATAATTTAGTGGCTCTTGAACATCCGTTAGAACATACGCAATTTAAAACAGATGCTGAGCGTATTATTGATGAGATGGAACATTTAACAGGGCTGTTAGACATAACTGTTTCGAATACCTTATTTGTTAACTTGAGAGAAATGCTAACAGATCCAAGTAAGACTTTAGCTGGAAGACTTTATAAAGAGATTATAAAAAGTAGTCAAAGTCAGGTAGCTTCCCGTATTGCTAAAGAAAATTATAAAAAAGCATGGGATAAACCATATCAACTATCAGGATTTACTGACATGGAGTTGTCTACACAAATTTTAATGTTTGATGCTATTCAACAAGGATTACAAGTAGACGTTTTAGATCGACAAGATCAATTTTTAAAACTACAGTTAGGAAATCATGTTGAATATGTGAAAAATGGGAATATGACAAGTAAAGATAGTTATATATCACCATTAATTATGGAAAATAAAACAGTAACAAAGAAAATTCTTCAACAGCATGGATTTCGTGTACCAATAGGTGAGGAATTTAGTGATATAGAAAAAGCCTTACGTTCCTATGATATATTTGCAGGAAAGCCTTTTGTCGTTAAACCAAAAACAACAAATTATGGTTTAGGAATATCTATCTTTAAAGAAAACGGAGCAAGTTACGAAGACTATCAAAAAGCACTCACAATAGCATTTAAAGAGGACTCATCAGTATTAATAGAAGAATTTATTAATGGAACAGAATATCGATTTTTTGTGCTAGATGGCAAAGTTTCTGCCGTTTTATTACGAATTCCAGCCAATGTTATAGGAGACGGTTCACATACGATTGAAGAGTTAGTCGCTCAAAAGAACCTGAATTCATTAAGAGGAATGGACCATAGAACACCTTTAGAAAATATACAATTAGGTGAATTAGAGGTCCTAATGCTTAAAGCTCAAGGGTATCGAAAAGATTCTATTCCAACAAGTGATGAAATTGTTTTTCTGCGAGAAAATTCTAATGTCAGTACAGGTGGAGACTCAATTGATATGACAGATCAAATTCCCGATGATTATAAGAAAATTGCCGTAGATGCTGTGTCGGCACTTGGAGCAAATATTAGTGGTATTGATTTGATTATTGAAAATACAGAAGTTCCTGCAGCTAATAAAAATGCTTATGGAATTATTGAGGCAAACTTTAATCCATCGATGTATATGCATATATATCCGTATAAAGGCAAATCCAGACGTTTGACCATCTGTATATTACATTATTTATTCCCTGAACTACCAAAAAAATAATTTAGAAGTCTTCGAGATGTTAGAGGGATTAGTATAAAAATTGTAAATGATGTAACAAGAGGAGACATTACTTTTTAATTAATTGGGATCTCTCAGAGGTCCCAATTTAAATTATTATTTTAGAAACAGGCGTATGAGAAATGGGTTATTGGAATGCAAGTTTGAATAAGATAAAATAGGGGAATATCAGAGGGAAATTTAGAAAGGTATTTTGACTTATTTGGTCAATCAAGAGCAAGTCAAAAAGGGATACAGACGAGATATACATGTTATCTATACTTAGGAGTAAAAACCTTAATTTAATAAGAGTTTTACATTGAATACATGTAAACAATTTGTTTGACAACGATCCTTGCAACATCGAAGTCTACAACCGTTCGTTGCCCTCAAGGTAACGGACGCGCCTTAAGGAGCTCTTAAGAGACACGGTTTATCCAAGCAAGGTTATTCGATACCTTCTCATTGCACTACCTTGAATACATTAAATACATAATTTACTTAGTTAAGATATCAAGTAGTTAACGTAGCTTATCACTCAATTCTTCTTCTTAGAATACTTTAAATATTCCTGATTTTCATAGTAGATAATACACGTACCTTGGCTGTACTCCAACGTAATAGTTGATATAAAACTTACGTTAAGCAAATTTCCACGAAATTTTCACTATTTGATTCTTTAAAAAAAGTAGTAAACTAAGTAATCGGTTCCTTAACGTACAGGAATCAGTTTAAATGTGTCTAAATTTTGTCTAAATGTACAATTTTCTTTTTTGGGTATGGTGACCCCATGCCCATCAACT
>NZ_BOQB01000142.1 GCF_018332475.1 Bacillus sanguinis
GTTTAATTATCATATTTTTTTATTTGTTGAAACCACTTAATTCTCAAACACAAAATTAATCTTATTATCTTTCCACTCTAACTTCGCATCAAATGTTTTCTCGCCCTTTGTAAAGCCTTTAATTAAATCGGTCTTTTCACCTTTTAAGAGCTTTGTCATATTCTTTTGCGAAATTGTTTTACTTAATATCTTCTTTGAGATGGTAAAATCACATTGTGTTGTATTGTAGTTAGAACAACCATAAAACGTTGATTTATCAATCACATCGCCATCACATTTTTTACAACTACCAACCTTTTTACCTGTTGTAAATTTCGATCCTTTTCGCTCAATCGATTCAACATGTAATCCAGTGAAATCCCACTTCTCCGACATTTCCACTGCATCTTCAATAATTTTAGCGGATAGCTTTTTCGTTTGTTCCATAAATGTAGCTGGTGATACTGTGCCTTCACCGATTTCCGCAAGACGCTGCTCCCATTTCGCAGTCATTTCTGGTGAAGCTAGTATTTTATCACCGATTGCGGTAATTAATACTTTCCCTTTATCGGTCGCATACACTTGGTTCTTCTTCACATCTATATATTTACGGTCTTTCAGCATCGTAATAATTCCAGCGCGCGTTGCCTCTGTACCTAAACCTTCTGTTTTCTTTAATACTTTTTCAAGCTCTTCGTTCTCTAAATACTTACCTGCAGTTTTCATTAACGTAATAAGTTGTCCTTCTGTATAACGCTTCGGTGGCTGTGTTTTTCCTTCTTTCACTTTCACCTTTACAACTTTTCCTTCTTCACCTTCTGCGACAATTGGAAGAATTGTTTCGTCATCTTTATCATCTTGGAAAATAACTTTACGCCAACCTTCTTGAATTTGCTGTTTTCCTTTTGAAATGAATTCAGCACGTTCATCTACAAGCGTTATAATCGTTGTATAATCAAAGATCGCAACTTCATAATGAGCTGCAATAAGTCTTCTTACGATCATATCGTAAATTTTCTTTTCATCACCTGATAATCTGCTTGGGTTTGTAACTTGCTCTGTCGGAATAATGGCGTAGTGATCTGTTACTTTCTTTTCATTCACATAACGCTTATTATTCATAATTGATTCAATTGGTGCTGGCAATAAACCTTTATATTCATCAAACTGACTTAACTTCTGTAAAATATCAGGGAACGTCGCTGCTTCTCCTTGTGTAACATAGTTGGAATCCGAACGAGGATAGGAGACAATTCCTTTTTGATATAGTGCTTGCGTTATATCAAGCGTCTTTTTCGGTGAGAATTTGAATGCTTTATTTGCCGTAGCTTGCAGTGATGATAAGTTAAATAACAGCGGCGGCTGAAATTCTTTACGCTCCGTTTTCATTTCCTTCACTACTGCCGGTTTACCTTGGCAAAATGCCGCAATTTTATTCGCCATATCAGGGTCTTGTAAGCGGGATTCACTATCCTTCTCCCATTTCCCCTCATACTTCTTTCCTTCTATATTAAAGGTTGCGAACACTTCCCAAAACGGCTCTGACTTAAAGTTTTCTATTTCCTTTTCACGCTTTACGATTAACGCGAGTGTCGGTGTTTGTACACGACCAGCAGAAAATACATCGTTCATTCCCTTTTTCTTTAGCAAAATACTAAAGACACGCGATGCATTCATACCAACGACCCAATCCGCACATGACCTTGTATACGCCTCATAGTACGTATTGATTGTATCTGATTCATCAAGCAAGTTTTTAAATCCTTGGTAAATAGCTTGCTTCGTTAAAGATGAAATCCAAAGACGCTTCATCGGCTTGTGCACGTTACAAAGATTAATAATGTTTCGTACGATTAATTCCCCTTCACGCCCAGCATCGCCCGCGTGAATAATTTCTGTTACCTGAGGATTATGTAACAGCTGTTTCACTACATTAAATTGTTTATACTTTGACTTTGTTACTTCAAATTGAAAACGCTCTGGAATCATCGGTAACGTATTAAGTGACCACTTTTTCCACTCTTCGTGATAATGCTCTGGATTACATAACTGCGTCAAATGACCAATTGCCCATGTACAGTACGCTCCATTTGGAAATAACTCATTCGCTTCTACTTCTAAATATCCATCTTTCCGGCGATATTTAAATTGTGAAACAAGAGCCAAACCTTGATCTGGTTTCTCGGCAATAATTAATTTCATTTTATAACTCCCTATCTGTATTCCAGTGTTACGTTCATTGTCTATCTGTTTAGAAGCGATGATAAAACAACAATCTTATTTATCATTCGCGGTTTGTCTCGCAAATGGGAGACCTATAATATTATACGCTTATTCTTTATGGCTTCACAATAGAAACTCTTCATTTAACTCTTACATTCACATGCTCATAATTAAAAAGGCGTCCCAAAAATCAGGAGCCTTCTCACTTACATTTATGAAATTGTGCAGATAATATGCAGATATAAATAAGCATAAGTACTCTCCATATGAACATATGATGAAATGAATGATAGGACAGGGAGGTATCATAATGTTCGCTTACACATTAACGGCCTTAACACTTTGTTGTATCTCGATTCTTATTACATCATATATATCTAAATGCAAGGGTACCCTAATGGAGTATATGGTATTTATTATGTCTTTTAGTATGAGTATCGGTTTAAGCATAGGATTTTATTTAGGTATTCTTTTTAAAGGTGAATTACTATATTCTACTTTGCTTGCGATTCTGATTAGTGGTTGTATCGGTTTTGTATTTGGTCTACGTTTTCACCTATATACTGCTTTAGAAGGAATGTTCTCTGGATTAATGGCAAGTATGATGGGAGCAATGCTTACAGAAATGTTAAACGCTCAACAAGCTCATAGTATACTGTTTATTAGCCTTTTACTTACGATAACAATAACTATGTCATGTATAATTCAACTTTTATCAGAAACCTTTTCTACTTTTATCCAACGGCGTTTTTTATTATTACTTTCAATTAGTGTGTTAATTATCGTTGTCGTATTCGTAACATTCCCATATCATACTCCTCCACCTTCATCCGAGCATGATCAACATATACATTGACATTTGTAATATAATTGAATTTATAAATTGAAGATGCTTTTCGAGGAAATATCGCGGTTTACAATGAACAAAATAAAAAGACGCTCAAACTTGAGCGTCTTTCCCGATGATTATTTCGTAACAACTTCATCTTTTTTTACATTTACATTGTTTTCACTCATAAACGCTTCAATCTCTTCAACTTCTCTAATGATATCTTTTGATAAATTTTCATGTCCATCTTTCGTTACAAGAATATCATCTTCTATTCGAATACCTATGGACTCTTCCTCAATGTAAAGACCTGGTTCTATCGTAATAACCATACCTTCTTCTAACACTCTTTCTTTATATGTTCCTACATCATGCGTATCTAAACCAAGGAAATGGCTGACACCGTGATAATAGTATTTTGATAACTCTTCGTCTTCTTGAATTAAACCAATTGCTTTACACTCTTCTGCTAGTACCTTTTTTGTATGCTCATTTAATGCAGCAAACTTTACTCCTGGCTTAATGAGCTCTGTTGTTTCTTTTAATGCTTTTAACACGATATTATAAAGTTGTTTTTGGCGACTAGAGAATGTTCCACTAACCGGGAATGTGTAACTAATATCAGCATTGTAATAGTCTTTTTGAGCACCTAAATCAAGCAGTACTAAATCACCATTTTGAATTTGTGCATCATTATCTTCATAATGAAGAACTGTAGCATTTTTCCCACTTGCTAAAATTGTATTGAACGCATGATGCTTAATGCCAGATGATTTCAGTGTGAAATCAAACTGAGCTTCTAATTCATACTCCATCATGTCAGCTTTTGCATGCTTAAGTACGTTGTAAATACCCTCTTTCGTTACAGCAATTGCTTCTTTCATGATTTCAATTTCTTCTTCTGTTTTAAACACTCGTAATTCACAAATATTCGGATATACATTACCAATTAAAACGTGTGGATACTGTTCTCTTACATGTTTAGCAAATGCTAGCGTTTTTGTCTCCGTACCATTCCACTCACGACGCTCTAAATCCAAATATAGATGCTTCACATTTTCTGTGAAAAGTATATTTGACATTGTCTTTTCGAAACTATCTAAATATACAACTTTCTTTATACCTGAAATTTTCTCTGCTTCTTCGTTAGAAACTGTTTTACCGACCCATTTTTCCATTACTGGATCTGACTTTTCAATGAAAAGTGTTTCTTCTACACTACCTCCAACCTTCTTCAACATGAAAATAACATTTGGTTCATCGATCCCTGTTACATAGTAAAAGCTTCGATTCGGCACAAATTTATAATGTGCATCCGCTGACATATGTGGTGCTTGTCCAGCGAATAAAACAGTAATAGATTCATCTGGTAATGTGTTTACTAATCGTTCTCTATTTTGAGCAAAACATGTTGATTTCATAATAATCCCCCTAGCCTTTTATGTATACTTGCAAATCTAATTATCCAATACAGTTCATTCTATTATTGTTATAATCTTTCGTCAATTTTTAACCTTTCTTGATGGTGTTGACATAATTAAAATTACACGTTACAATAACTATACATTAGTAAGTAGCTAATGTAATTAAATCAAATTAGAGGTGAAACAAATGAAAAACATTTTATTCCGTATTAACGAATTATCAAAAAAAGAAAAAGCATCTGGATTAACAGTTGATGAAAAACATGAACAACAAATGTTGCGTCAAAATTATACACAAACATTTCGTGGAAGCTTAGATTCCATTTTATTAAATACAAAAATTGTTGATCAAAATGGTCTTAACGTTACACCAGCTGCATTACAAGATGCTCAAATACGTTTAAAATTAAGCAAATGAGTTCCGCGCTAAAGAATTTCAATAAAACATAAAAAGAGCTGGATTTCCTATATAGAAATTCCAGCTCTTTTTATTGTCTTTTCAAATTTAACATATGAGCGATACAACGCAATTCTCCACGATATAATCATCGCAAATGCAAGTAAGAAAAACATTCCGCTTAACTCTGCTAAATCAATTGATTGACTTAAATATGATTTCAATGCTACTCGTACAGCTAATAATCCGACTAAAATAAATATAAATGCTTTTGACGGTTTCATATATATTTGTTCATCTCTTATTTCAAACTTTGTTGTTTTAATTAGAAATATAGAGAAAATAAGCCCTGCGATAATTGCCTCTACTATTTCTAACGATGTTAATCGAAACTCCGGTAAAAAATACATCATGGAGCCAGTACTCATAAAAAGTGGCGGCAATATAATTTTCTTTTTCGTTACTGGTTTTTTCGCTGCCTTAAACCGAAGAAACATTACTCCAACAGCCATACAGACTGCTACGATACTTGATAAAAGTGCTAAACTCATACTCCCCACCCCTATCTATTTAAAAGATTTTTCGAGCAAACTCATAAACAAATAATGAAGTAAATACTGCATTATATAATTTCTTTATTCTATTCCTCCTGCTGTAAATTCCCCCTATTCTCTGCACTCATTTTACGCAAAATTTATGAACGGAATATGAACAAAATATTACATTCTATTTTTCAAACAAAAAAGCCATTTTGCAATTAATAATTGCAAAATGGCTTTTAACTTATTTTAAATCTTCATTTGTAAAAGCACCTGGAAGTAACTGCTCAACGGTCATTTCTTTTTCATCGCCTTTTACATTCGTTAATAATACAGGCATTTTCGGATCACAGAATTCAGCAATTACTTGTCTACAAGCACCACAAGGTGAAATCGGTCCGTCCGTTTCTCCTGTAATAACTAAGTAGCTAAAGTCGCGCTCCCCTTCTGATACCGCTTTAAAGATTGCTGTTCTTTCTGCACAGTTACATAAACCGTAAGAAGCATTTTCTATATTACAACCAGTATAGATTTTACCTTCTTTCGTAACTAACGCTGCACCAACAGGAAATTTTGAATACGGAATATATGCTTTTGCTAACATCTTATTTGCTTCTTCAATATATTTTTTCTTATCCATATTATTTCCTCCTCAAAGTAAGTGTAATGATGATTAGTCAGTAATCACTGTATGAACCAATTTAGGAGCCACTGCTGTTTCAGCGATTGAAATGTTCTCATAGATTTTAGCTTTTACATCTTCTACATTTTCACGGTTTGCATAAATCGTTACGAATGGTTCGCCTTCTTTTACTGCATCGCCCACTTTTTTACGTAACATTAACCCTACTGCTAAATCAATTTCATCTTCTTTTGTTGCACGGCCAGCGCCAAGTAACATAGCTGCGATACCGATTTCATCTGCAACAATGTTAGAAATAACGCCTGAAGTTTTAGCAGGTACATCAATTACATACTTCGCCTGTGGCATTTTTTCTGGATTGTCTACAATTGAGCTATCTCCGCCTTGATTGTTTAAGAACTCTTTAAACTTCTCAGTTGCTTTTCCGTTCTTCATCACTTCAATTAACATTTCACGCGCTTCTTCTAATGTATTTGCTTTTTTCGCAAGTACAACCATCTGACTTCCTAATACGAGTACTAATTCTGTTAAATCTTCTGGACCTTCACCTTTTAACGTATCGATTGCTTCTTTCACTTCTAAAGCGTTACCAATCGCAAGTCCAAGCGGTTGTGACATATCTGAAATAACAGCCATAGTTTGACGTCCTACATTATTTCCGATACGTACCATTGCATGTGCTAATTCTTTTGCATCTTCTTCTGTTTTCATAAATGCGCCAGCACCTGTTTTTACATCAAGTACGATCGCATCAGCACCAGCTGCAATTTTTTTACTCATAATTGAACTTGCGATTAAAGGAATTGAGTTTACTGTTCCTGTCACATCGCGTAATGCATATATCTTTTTATCTGCAGGTGTTAAGTTTCCTGTTTGTCCAATAACAGCTACTTTATCACGGTTTACGATATCAATGAACTGCTCTTTCGTAATTTCAACGTGGAATCCTTCTACCGCTTCTAATTTATCAATTGTTCCGCCAGTATGTCCTAAACCACGACCAGACATTTTTGCTACTGGTACATCTAAAGCAGCTACTAATGGTCCTAATACTAATGTTGTTGTATCACCAACACCACCAGTTGAATGTTTGTCTACTTTAATTCCTTCAATTGCTGATAAGTCGATTGTTTCTCCAGACTCCACCATTGCCATCGTTAAATCTGCACGTTCACGATCTGTCATATCTTTAAAGAAGATTGCCATTGCAAGTGCACTCACTTGATAATCAGGAATACTTCCGTCTGTATATCCATTAATAAAGAATTTGATTTCTTCAGTCGTTAATTCTTTGCCGTCACGTTTTTTCGCAATAATATCTACCATTCTCATTACAATCACCGTTCCTTTTTATATGATATGAATCTGTTAAAATAATAAGCCTACGATTGTTGCTGATAAGAAACTTACTAATGTTGCACCGAAAAGTAATTTCAAACCAAATCTTGCGACTACATTCCCTTGCTTTTCATTTAAGCTCTTAACTGCCCCTGCAATAATTCCAATTGAAGAGAAGTTTGCAAATGAAACTAAGAATACAGATATAATCGCTGTCGTTCTATCTGAGAAATTAAAGTTTCCTTGTGCTAAATCTGTCATAGCGACAAATTCATTTGATACTAATTTTGTTGCCATAATATTTCCGGCATTAACTGCTTCATGCCAAGGTACACCCATAATAAATGCAAATGGCGCAAATACATAACCAAGAATTTCTTGGAATGAAATACCGATTACACCTTTAAATACTGCATTAATAAATGCAATTAAAGCAACGAAACCGACTAACATAGCTGCTACTGTAATTGCAACTTTAAATCCATCTATAATATATTCCCCTAATACTTCAAAGAAAGTCTTTTTCTCTTCTTCTTGTACTTCTAACATATCTTCTTCTTCAGTAACTTCATAAGGGTTAATGATAGAAGCGATAATAAAACCACCGAATAAGTTAAGCACTAAAGCGGTTACAACATATTGTGGTTTTAATAACACCATATACGATCCAACGATAGACATTGAAACGGTAGACATTGCAGATGCACATAATGTATACATTCTTTTCTCTGGCAATAAGCCTAATTGTTTCTTAACTGAAATAAACACTTCAGATTGTCCTAAAATCGCAGAAGCAACAGCGTTATATGATTCTAGTTTTCCCATTCCATTTACTTTACTTAATGCTAGACCGATAGATTTCACAATAATAGGTAATACTTTAATATGTTGCAAAATACCAATTAAAGCTGATATAAATACGATTGGCATTAATACACTTAAAAAGAATGAAAACTCTTTTTGATTTACTAATCCACCAAATACGAAATTTACACCGTCAGCGGCATACTTTAATAGCTCTCCAAAACCATCTGCTATTCCGCTAATTAATATATTCCCTACACTTGTATTTAATAATAAAAACCCCAAAATGAATTGTAATATAACCATCGTTATGATTGGGCGATATTTGACTTTCTTTCTATCATTACTAGCAAGCCAAGCGATACCTAAAATCAATACGAGGCCAAAAATACCAATTAAGTATTTCATAAGCCGTTTCCTCCCATTCGTATCCGCTTACATTTTTTCACTATTAGAGCAATAGATACACTTTACTTTGTGTATCTATTGCTCTTGAATCCATTAATGATTAGTAGTTATCTGTAGCACCTTTTGCATCATTTAATACGATTGCAACACTAGCACTTGCTCCAACGCGAGAAGCTCCAGCAGCTACCATTTTGTCTGCATCTTCACGTGTACGAACGCCACCAGATGCTTTTACACCAACGTTTGGTCCAACTGTTTTACGCATTAATGCGATATCTTCAGCAGTTGCTCCGCCAGTTGAGAATCCAGTTGAAGTTTTTACGAAGTCAGCACCGGCTTTTACTGATAATTCACAAGCGCGTACTTTCTCTTCATCTGTTAATAGGCAAGTTTCAATGATTACTTTTACAAGAGCTTTTCCTTTTGCTGCTTGTACAACTTCATAGATGTCTTTTTCAACGAATTCATTGTCGCCATCTTTTAAAGCGCCTACGTTGATTACCATATCAACTTCAGTTGCACCTTTTGCGATAGCATCTTTTGTTTCGAAAGCTTTTGTTTCAGTAGTGCTTGCTCCTAATGGGAAACCGATTACAGTACAAACGTCTACATCATGTCCAGCTAGTTCATCAGCCGCTAGCTTTACCCATGTAGGATTAATACAAACAGAAGCGAATTTATATTCCTTTGCTTCCTCGATTACTTTCATAACATCTTCTTTAGTAGTATTAGCTTTTAAAATTGTATGGTCAATTAACTTTGCAATGTTCATTATCTTCACTCCTCATATCTTTTAACAACTTCATTCTAACTCTTAGTTGAACAAATGTAAATACACTTTTGAAATTTTGTTCATTCTTTTCAAAAAGGAATTTTCTTGTAGTAAATAAAGCGCATTCTAACTA
>NZ_BOQB01000143.1 GCF_018332475.1 Bacillus sanguinis
ATTATTTCTTTCTTATAACCTGAGTTCGTCACTTTAGTTATAAAAATGTGGGTATATCCTATAACTTTTTTAGGGATCATCCATAATTTATTTCATAAAAAGTGCTTTGTTTTACTGAAAGGTGGTTGCGGAAACAACCGCCTTTTTATTCGGAACAAAATAAAACTTTTATATAAAAGGCCCATAATTAAATACACTTAACTTCATATGATATATTGCATCCTTTCTTTTTAGAATGAGTAGTCGTTACTGAAGGGCACTTTTCGAAGTGCTCTTATCTTTAAATCCCTTTTCTTTTTCAGAAGTTTTTTTTCTAAATCCTAATACGATTTTTATCACTCAGGCTGGTGATTATTATATTTCCTTACTAGTTCCAATAATATAGTAGCTACACCAATTAAAATAAGCCTATAAACTCTATACGCTTAAATAATAATGCGTTACCAAACACACGAACTAGTTTTACACTAAATTTACAAGGTTCTTATCCTCTTTTAGTTGAAGTTATCATTTCAATACCAGCAAATCCATACCTTCAACTAACAAATTTAGCAAATGTGCTATATCAAGGTTCTTTTGATATAGCATCTTATGTTTTATATAATAAAGATAGTTCTAGTATTCCGAAGGAGGATGTCTATGAGTATTCAAATGGCTACATCTTATGATTTAGAATGGATTAATAATCAATATGACTCAATAGGATTTGTACGAAGTGATTTAAAAAGAGATAAAGTTGCAATTATTACATATAACAACGAGTATGCAGGTGTTGGACGATTAGTCCAAATAGATGAAGATACTTTAGAAATGGGTGGAATTTATATTCTCCCTCAATATAGAGGAATACAATTAGCCGGAGAACTCGTTTCATTTTTAGTAGAAACTGCGAAGAAATTACAAGTACAACATGTATATTGCCTTCCTATTGAGGAATTAGAATACTTTTATAAGAAATATGGATATACTGAGGTCGATACTACGAAAGAAATAGTTCATCCAATTGTTCTAAAAAATATAATTGGTGTTTAGATCATTATGATAAGCATTTTTTATTATGTAAGCTGTAAGTGTGTCTAAAGAGAGTGTAAATAAAAACATAAATTACTATACCACTCAAATAATAACCATACTTTATTTGATCACCATCAGCTTCTACAAGTTATACAATTACTACATACGTTTCCTTTTTCTCCTAACATTACTTTCGTATAAAAGATTATTTTGTTTAAAGTTACCTTAAATCGTATTCGAACAAACTAATCAGAAGGCGAATTCCTATATAATACAATTAAGTAATTAAAAGGAGCGTTATTCATGTTAGATGTAGTCAGACTCGTTATCTTTATTGTAGTTGCAATTGGTGCCATTTTTAACATTTACCTAGAATTTAAAAAACCTACTAAAAGTATATTCTCAATCGTCTTTCTATCAGTACTCTTTATCGGTGCCTCAGGTTTAATCAAAGATATTTTATCTAAACTTTTATAGTTATTTGATTAAAAATTACTGTTCTGTCAATAATATAAGTAACATGATTGTATTTTTCCATTCTCCTTTGGAGAGGAGCAGTTAGCTTTTGCTAGCTGCTCTTTTATTTAAAAATGATTTCATCTATTATCCACAAAATACGTATCATATGCCTTATCAAAAACATATCCTAACTTTTCTGCTAGTTTAGCAGACGTAGTATTCGCAGCATCCCAATTTGGATATATCCCTTTTTCTAAACAGTCCAAGATTAACGTTGCACTAACTATAGTCGCCAATCCTTTTCTTCTATGATTGTGATCAGTCGCCACTTCAATTTCAATTCCATTATCATAAATGCTATATGATGATGCACCGCACACAACTTCTCCTTTATACAAAATACTATACCCTATACCTCGGTTTAAATAATCTTCTACTGATTGAAATTGACTTGTAAAATCTTCAGAGACCTTATGTAATGTAGGGATATTTACGATTTGTTCATCTATTCTTCGTAACTCGTATCCTTTTGGAAGTGCTGATTTAAAAGATTGTAATTTTGAATGATTAAAAACTTCCGCATTACGTTTGAATTTATAGCGTAAAAACTTATCTATTTTTCTTTCGTAACGTGTTTCTAAACGTTTTTTCCACTCTTCACTATTTACGATTACTAACATTCTCTCAGGAATATTACCTAGCAATTCTTCTGTTTCTTTTGCATTCGAATCACCAGCGTAAAATGTAAAGATCCCTACCGTAACTTGCGCTACTGTTGGATTTTCAAGATCATTTACCCAAGCGGTACCCATATGTCCTTGTAAATAAGAAAGTAAAACGACGTTATTGAAACCTTCGAACATAGTAACTAATTTTTCTCTTGTATGTATATTCACTTCATATATCATTTACATTCCCACTTTCCTTAGAATTAATGTACTACTACTTTTTTCAAAAGTCCTTTTATACTACATATAAGTAAACATCTACTAAACTCCATATAATGTTAAATTATTCATAAATATAAAATTATTATAACATCTAATAATTAGTAAATGACTGTCCTGTAAAAAGGTTTACATATAAAATACTTCATAATAATTCGCAATCTATAATCTTTTAATATGTAAA
>NZ_BOQB01000144.1 GCF_018332475.1 Bacillus sanguinis
TAAAAACCCTCAACATTAGTTTAAGGGTTCATTTAAAAATATATGTTATAACTCATTCTTATTAACAAATGATTCTGTTCCTCCATTTTTATATACTTTCGTCACTTGAACAACTGATGTGTACGTATTATCGTCATTCGATATTATCTTTTTCATCTCTTCTATCTCGGCATTACCAACTCCACTCTCAACTTTCAAACAATTCGAGATATTGAGGTATCCACTCGATGCGAAAAGAATAATAAACGTAAGATCTGGGAAATTAATGAATAGTATTCCAAACTTGAAAGGATTCGCAGCCGTATCAGATAAAACTAATCGAAAATTTAATAGTTCAGGCACTTGAACAAAATCTTTAGAAACAACTGCTTCACCTATTATAGTAATTTGCTTTACGACATTCCCCATCTCATCTATAAACTCAGTACAACTAGGCGCATCAATTGTTTTTGCTTGTAGAGATACATTCAATTCCGAATTGTGAAAGTCAAAAAAGAGTGTACTTCCCTCCGTTAAACATTGCGGACACACATTTCCAAGTAGACTAAAATCCTCTTCAATAAATTTAACTTTCGTTTTACAACTACAAACTTTCCCTATTTGAATTGCATCAATCCTAGAGCAATCTACAAAAATAACCTCATCACCCTCTTGTACAAATGATACAACCCCTTTTCTCTCATTAAATGAAAGAAAATAGGATACAACAATTTTGTTTCCCGCTATTACGATACTCTCCACTTTAGTAAACCGTTCTAGACTTTGTAAAAATTCACATATGCTTTTTTGACCACATTGACAATTCCATCTCGATCCACAACCCACTTTCACTCCATCCCTTCCTTATATGTTTTTATCTAATACATATAATATGAGTGGAATACGAGAAAAGCTTGGACAATATAACTTTAACGTTGGAAGATGGTTACCTACTCATCCCCTTAATAATGAGTAATAACACATAAATTTTTCTATAAATACATATAACAATTTCATCTTTCATGAAAAAAACGTTATAATGAAGTGTAGCCTCTACGATTACGTTATAAAGGAGATTAAAACAATGGCTAAAATTAAAGTATATCAAGCAAAAGAAGAAAATATGGAAGCAGTAAAAAACATCATTGATGTTGAGGAACAAAACCCAACTGCTGAAAACTTACAAAATCTATACGCATGTGTATTAGATACTGAAGATATGGCATTGCCTGAATCATACAA
>NZ_BOQB01000145.1 GCF_018332475.1 Bacillus sanguinis
AATCAGTGGGGGTTTTCTTCATCCCCCACTGATTATTAGTCGAACCAATCGGACTTTAATGGACAGCCCGACCCCCACTTAAATTCTTTGCTTTCGCTGAATTTTGAGGTGGAGGTCTTACTGCCCATTAAAGCGGGATAAAATATGAAAGACCGTCAGTTTCATACTGACGGTCTTTCGTATTCCATGAGCATAAATTCTCTTCCGCGGCTCAAAAAAATAGGACCTTGTTGGAAGCTATGTTTTTATATAGCGTAATCGCTCTTGTATTAAATGTCGCTACACTAAGTCGAAACGTCTTCGGCTTATATTCTTTCGTTGCAAAGGCTATCCCAGCTTGAAAAAATATTTTCCCCAGCCCTTTCCCTGTTAGCGCAGGTTTCATGCCAAGTCCGATATCAATTACATCTTCTCCACCATATAAATGAACATCTCTTCCCCCTGGCACTTGTGCATGTTCCCCAAAACAAAAATAACCGATAAATTCCCCATTATCGTCACAACAGCCATAATACGTCCCATCTAATAACTCTTCTATTACTTCTTCCTCACCTGAAAAACTATATAAATTATAAGGTTCTTCATACGCCCACGTATTTATCTCATTTGCTTCTGCTACCGTTAACTTATGTATATCCATCCTTCTCTCCCCTAATCAAATATTCTGTATATACTCATTCACTTTTCGCGCCTCATTTCCCTTCAATTGAAATATGCACAATTGCATACGTACTCCCACGGAACAAATGGTACAATTTATTTGAATCGCTGTTGCTACACTTCTTGATCAAAGAAAAGGCGTTAAAACGGATATTAGCGCCTTATCAAACTCAAGCAATTGGCACATTTTGTCATCATGAAAGACACTCAAAAGAGTGTCTTTTTTTCTATACCTCACAAGGACTTACTCATTTCAAAGCATAAACACATAAAATAATGTAACTCTTTACATGCATGAGTCCTTTGCTCAAAGTTTTGAAGTGGACTCAAAATAAAAAAGCACTCTTGGCTAGAGTGCTTTTTACTTTCAAACAAGGAGGTTACATAATATGGATAGTACTCTCGTATTTAACTTCGGCATTGGTATTGTCATCATTTTATTCGTTTTCTTTGTTCTTTGTATGAGCGGGGTCTAAAAAGACGATTTGAGGCGTCTTTTTATACATACATATGTATTACTTGACTTTCACAAACGAAGTAACAATAATAGTTACAGATAAACTATTCACATATCCACAAATAGGAGGAAGAACAATGAAACATGTAATCGTTTATGCACATCCAAATACAGAAAGCTTCAACCATGCGATTTTAGAAACGGTAAAAAGTGAATTAGAAGAAAAAGGTCACGAAGTACGCGTTCGCGATCTATACGAATTAAACTTTAATCCAGTATTAGGCGCTTCCGATTTCATCTCATTTTCTCAAGGAAATACACCAGAAGATATTAAAGAAGAGCAAGAGCATATCTCTTGGGCTGACAGCATTACATTCATTTACCCAGTTTGGTGGGCGGGACTTCCTGCTATTTTAAAAGGATACGTTGACCGTGTATTTAGCCACGGCTTCGCTTATGCTTACGGTGAGAATGGTATTGAAAAGTTATTAAGCGGTAAAAAAGGCTTATTATTATCTACAATGGGAAATACGAAAGAAGCATACATAGCAGGCGGTATGTTTGACGCAATGAAGAAAACAGCGGATGTTGGTATTTTTGAATTTACAGGCATTGAAACAATTGAGCACACATTCTATACAAGTGTTCCTTCTGTGGATGATAATGTGCGTAAACAATATCTTGAAGAAGTTAAAGACGTTGTGAATCGTGCGTTTTAATAAAAAAACTCCGGCTTTAACAACCGGAGTTTTTCATTTCATCATTAATTTCGGAATATATCTTTGAAGAATGCTTTCTAATTCATTCATATCTTCCTGTCTAATAAGTAAATTCACATTGTCATTCATTTTTTCTCGCCCGCGATATAAAAATATATTCTCTTTTGGATTTTCCCATGTTGATGTTTTATAGCCCTTCAATTCTTCGTATGAATAAAAGTTTAATCCGTCTACTACACCTTTTTCATATATTTGTACACTTTTAATAAGATGGATGGCTATTAAAGTCATAAAACAACTTGCTACAACATGAATACCTAGCTGAATGAGAAACTGTTTAACTGTATCGATATCACCACTTACGTAACGAACATATATATACATACATTGTCCAATGAAATACGCTGGTCCAAGTAACGCAATCCAACGTCTTTTCACCCGAGGATACATTGCAATAAGTTTTCCCGCACTTTTCTTCATTTCATTTATTTTATATATCTTCCATAGAACAAAAAATAAAACACATAATGTAAAAACAAACATAATACATGACATCCAGTACACTCTGATTCCCTCCCCTCAATATCATTACATATAAATTTTATATTTTATATAACAATAGCACATATGCAATTATGCATAAAAAACAGGTAACCTCCTCCGGTTACCTGCATTTCATTACATCTTCTCAATCCACTCCGTCAAGTTATGCACAACTTGCGTTGGTTGTACTTCATATTCTGTTAACTTCTCCACAGTTGTGACTCCAGTGTGGACAAGCAGCGTATGCATGCCAGCATTTACTCCCGCTAAAATGTCTGTATCGTAGTTATCCCCAACCATTAATGCTTCATCTTTTCCTATCCCAAGCACTTTTAACGCTTGTTCCATAATGATTGATTCTGGTTTTCCGATAAAGATTGGATCCACACCTGTTGATACTGCTACAACTGATGTTAATGAGCCGTTACCTGGTAATAATCCGCGCTCAGTTGGAATGGCAATGTCTCCATTTGTAGAAATAAATGTTGCGCCGTTACGTACAGCAAGGCAAGCTTTTGCTAATTTTTCATATGTGATGTCACGATCTAAACCGACAACAACGAAATCGGGATTTTCATCCACAAGTTCAAATCCTTTTTCCACAAGTGCATCATGTAAGCCTTCTTCACCAATCATATATACAGTTGCGTCTTGTTTACGTTCATAAATAAAGTTTGCTGTTGCCATACTCGTTGTGAATACTTGCTCTGCTTTCGCTGGAATATCGAAACGAACGAGTTTTTCTGCCACCTGTTCTGGTTTACGCGTTGAGTTATTCGTAACGAATAAATAAGGAATGCCGCGCTCTCCTAACGCTTTTACGAAGTCGCTCGCTTCTTCAATTTGTTCTTCTCCGCGATACATTGTACCGTCTAAGTCAATTAAGTAACCTTTATACATCGATTATGTCTCTCCTTCTATGCTAACGTTCTCACCTTATCATACCACTCTTATATTACCCGCTTTTCCAAAAGAAAAAAACGCTTTACCTTAAAGCGCCCCATAACGTTCATTTTTTCTCTTTTACTTGGTAAGAACAACTACAATCGCCCTCGCACATGTTTGCTAGCGTTTTCACATCTGCGTTTGCAAATAAACGCTCATACATCTCTTTTTCATCTTCACACACTTGCGGGAATCTCTCTGCAATTTCCTTTAACGGACAGTTTTGTTTTTCAATTACGAAAGAGTTCTCCCCGTCTCTCTTAATTTGAACCATATAACCATTTTTCTCTTGCATAGCTGCTATCTCTTGCACCTTATATGCTAAATTCTTTTGATTACTCACTCGCTTTTGCAACTGTTCTTCCATTCGCTTCGTTCTCTCTTTTAAAACGTAACGAAGTATTTTTTCATCACCCATCCGAGCTAAATCTTCTAGCATATCAATCGCAAATTGCTTATACTCCTTCGGGAATGTATCTTCTCCCTTTTCGCTTAATCCATACAAATAAGTTGGTCTTCCGACATGTTGCCTTACCATCTTAGAATAGATGAAACCATCTTTCTCAAGATTACTTAAATGTCTTCGAATCGCCATTTCTGTAATCTCTAAAATTTCAGCTAGTTCCGCTACCGTGTGCTCTCCCTTTACTTTCAACAATTGGATAATTTCATCTTTCGTCGTCCGTGCTTCCCCCATGCTTCACCCTTCTCCCTCACATACAATATAAGACCCCCAAAAGGCTTTCTCTGGGGATCTTATAAGCATAATTATTCTGGTACAAATGCAGATACAGGTCCTAATTCCTTCTCTAAATAACTGCGAATATTTGCTGGGTATTTCTCTACCACTGCAATATGTTTTTGAATCGTCTTATATAATTCATCATGATTCATTTGAATATAATCTTGCGTAAGCATTTTTCGAAGAAGGATAATTTCTTTCATTCCTTGTCCATCTTCTGCACTTATCACTCGCTCGTCCATTAAAATATCAATAATATCTTCATAGCTTCCTGGATCGCGCATAATAAATCCATCAATCATCGCATTCCCTACATCTAATACACAATCAATCATTAAATGAGCTATGCGTTCTAATGCGTAAAATTCGAACTCGGTTTCATATATCTTTTTCTCTTGAAATGTACTTGTTGCTCGTTCTAAACATACTAGCATTTGTTCTATTTTCTTTCTGTCTACAAAATACATGAATGTCACCTACCTGGAAATTAAAGCATTTACATTTTAATTGTAACGCTTTCTTCTGAAAAAATCGACAATTTTTCGAATTCACCTTTTCCCCGTAATTTGTTATAGTTATATTTGTATGATTTTTGAAATTGGAGGAATGGAATCTTGGAACGTGAACTCGCACTAGAAATTGTCCGTGTAACAGAAGCAGCAGCATTAGCATCCGCACAGTGGATGGGCCGCGGAAAGAAGAATGAAGCAGATGATGCAGCAACTACAGCAATGCGTGATATGTTCGATTCAGTAAACATGGCAGGTACAGTTGTAATTGGTGAAGGAGAACTTGATGAAGCACCGATGTTATATATTGGTGAAGAACTAGGAACAGGTAACGGTCCAGAAGTAGACATCGCCGTTGACCCATTAGAAGGTACAAACATCGTTGCAAAAGGTCTTGCAAATGCAATGGCAGTTATCGCAATCGCAGATAAAGGAAACCTTCTTCATGCTCCTGATATGTACATGGAAAAAATCGCGGTTGGTCCAAAAGCAGCTGGTAAAATTAGCTTAGATGATCCAATTGAAAAAACAATCGAAATTGTAGCAGAAGCTAACAATAAAAAGATTCGCGATCTAACAGTTATCGTTCAAGAACGTGAACGTCATCAAGATATTATTGACCGTGTTCGTGCAAAAGGTGCACGCGTAAAATTATTTGGTGATGGTGATGTTGGTGCGTCAATCGCAACAGCACTACCTGGAACAGGTATCGACTTATTCGTAGGTACTGGCGGAGCTCCAGAAGGCGTTATTTCTGCAGCAGCATTAAAATGCCTTGAAGGTGAAATGCAAGCTCGCTTAGTTCCAATGAACGAAGAAGAAGAAGCTCGTTGTCGTGAAATGGGACTAGAAGATCCTCGTCAACTTCTAATGCTAGAAGACTTAGTATCTGGTGATGATGCAATCTTCTCAGCAACTGGCGTATCTGCTGGTGAGTTATTAGACGGTGTGAAATTCCTTGGCGGAGATTTAGCTGAAACATATTCTATCGTTATGCGCTACAAAACAAGAACGGTACGATTCATTAAAACGCATCACCATTTAGATCATAAACCACACTTAAACTTAGATATTTAATAAAGGAGCCATGTGTATGGAAGAACGTTTCTTTCTGTACGACGATACAGTCGCTACAAGAACTCGTTTCGTTAGCTTTATGGGAGAAAATGAGCGTCATGATTTAGCGCTTTTATACTCCGATCGTCATTACGGTAAAACAATTGTCCTTGATATGCAGCGTAATAAATTTGCAATCATCGGTCCTGACGATTTAAACGAACCAGGCTACTTAGAGCATGCATTTTCTATGACTGAAGAAATTGCAGAAGAATTACGCTCATTTTTATTTGAACTTATATAATTTATCGTAGGCACCAGCTATTTTAGCTGGTGTTTTTTCGTTGTGAATGTTTTGAATCTTCATTCTATTGTGTTATAATTAAGAATAAATCTATTTGGATAGAAAGGACGTTATCTACGTATGCCAACAACTACTTTGTAATGGACCAGCAATTGGATAGCATTACTCTCAAAAAAGCACCACGCTTTTTCAAGGGAGTAGTCTGCCCATTCCCATTACAAAGGAACGTAATGCATCTGTAGTATGATGTTTACGGAGGTTCCTCTTTGGGGAACCTCCTTTTATTTTTGTCTTTTCTTCATGTCTTCATACTACAAGACATCCAAATAGCTGTATCACGTTCCTTTACCAATACTATAAGAGGTGAAGGAAAATGCAGAAAGTACAACTTTCTTGGAGTTTATATAAAAATCAGCAAAACACAATTGAAAAGTATTGTAAAAATTGCAGACGCACTACCCTTTTTACTGATACGAATATTCGTAGGCATAACGCCAACGGAAAAAACATATACCGCTTTGCCATTTATAAATGTCCGAAAGATCATACGTGGAATCAAAAACTTCGTATTTATAAATCATTTACTGATCACGTTGAAACAGTCGATATGACGCAGCAAGAGCAAACGGAAACAACTACTACCATTTCCATTACACAGCATAAAGAAAGTGGCATAGCCGAAATTACGATTGTATTAGACCTCGTTTTCGGTTCCCACCGAATGGATAAAGCATTATCCACATATATTTCCGACTGGAGCCGTACACTCATTGTGGATAAAATTAAAAACGGGGATATTCAATTGAACGGACAACAAATGAAACCAAATACAATACTTTCTGAAGGCGATTATATATCAATTTGTTTATAAGGGGGAGTCTCATGCTAAATGTGAGAAAAGGTACGATGAATTTATTAGACGAATTAGATGCAATGTATACAGAATGTAAAAAAGCGCTCTTACAAAAGAAAATTTATCAATGGGATGATTTATATCCGACTCGAGAACATATTGCCTATCACTTAGAACAAGGTGAACTCTACTGCCTATTTGAGCATAATTCACTTGTTGGTGCTGTTGTGTTGAATGAGTGGCAATCTCCAGAATATGAGCTAATTGATTGGTCAAAAATACACGGTCGCTTTCTTATCGTCCATTCTTTCGTCATCCACCCTTTCGCCCAGGGAAAAGGATATAGCAAAGTACTTTTATCCTTTTGGGAAAATGAAGCAAAACGAAAAGACTATACGGGTATACGATTAGATGCTTTCACTGGCAATCCCGTTTCATTAGGTTTATATGAAAAGAATCATTATATTTGTCGAGGTGCTGTTTATTTTTCAAGTAAACAGCCTCCTCACAATTGGTATAACTGCTATGAAAAAATCCTCTTACGATCGTAAGAGGATTTTTTTATTTCTTCACTTTTCGTAATACGAAGTGTGCACAACCGAAGTTACAGTACTCGTATAAATACTCTGATAAAGTACTAATTTTCGTATCATATGTCGAACGTTGATTACTATCATCAAAGAAACCGCGCAATCTAAGTTGCTCATAACCCCAGTCCCCAACGATGTAATCATATTTATTTAAAATTTCTGCATAACGCTCTTTAAATGCTTCTTCACTAAAACCATCACGAAAGTTTTTAATTACTTCGTACTGAACATTATTAATGCTCACCGTAGCATGCATCTCTTGCTCTTGCTTTTGCTTTTGCTCCATCATTAACTTCCTCTCTAAGCATTCTTCTTTTTATCGTATCACAAAGCATACCAACCAACAATTTCAAATACAAAAAATTGAAAATTAGTGCATGCTATGGAGAAGGAGGTGATACATCGTGAAAAAACAAATTATACTCTCTCTCCTCACTCTTTCCTTATTTGCAGGCTGTCAAACAAATAATAAAGCCGAAATGGAACGTGAAGAAGGAAGTCGTGTTCTTGTTTCCAACAAAAACGACATGTATCATACGGAAAATACAAATACACGATTAACGAGAGTCGGTTATTCATCTAAACAAAAACATGAAGTATCTAACAAACAAGTAGGAGCCATTAACCGTGAGAAAGTCGCTGAAATGATTACAAGCATGGCAGTCAAACTTCCTGACGTTACAAACGCTGCTACGCTCGTTACCGATGATGAAGTATTTGTTGTATACCGTGCAAACACAACGGATCCAAAACTCGTAGCAGATCAAGTATATAAAGCTGCTTTGTCCATCGTCCCTCGCTATTATAAAGCATATGTATCAACAGACCAAAAGTTGATTTCTCAAATTCAAGGACTTCAATCTGGCGCATTAAATGATACAGAATATACACAGAGCCTTGATATGCTAAAACGAGAAATGAGTAAAAACCCTCATTTGAACAATACGGGGGATCAGACTTTGAATGATATGATAAAAAAATAAAGAAGCTGGAGAAACCTCCACCTTCTTTATTTTTGACTATCTCTTACAATCCGCATAAACCTCCATCGCATCACACATAAACTGCGCTAACCCTTCGCCAAACTTATCAATATTTTTCGTAAAGCGCTCATCAGCGACGTACATTTGACCGAGTCCTTTAAAAGCATCTAGTGAATATTCACCGAAGTTTTGCAAGTAATCGTACCATACTCCAATTGCTTCCTGTGCCTCTTTAGAATCTGGTGCGCCGTGTCTAAGCGCCGCTAAATTTCTGTAAATCGTATTAAATTCTTCTTGCTTGTCTTTTGACATACCTTTCGCATATTCATTCGCTTTATCTACAGCTGCGTCTCCCCATCTTTCACGCGCTTCTTCTTCGTACGGATTATGGCTGAAATCAAAGCCTTCAAATTTCTCTTTATTCGTCATTTCAATCTCTCCTTTTGTATGCTGAATTGTTTTATCAATCGTCGCAATCACCTTATCTAACCTGGCACGCTTTTCAAGAAGCATCTTCTTATGAAGCTGCAATGCTTCTTCTCGGTCAAATGATGGACTCATGATAATTTCTTTAATTTTCTTCAAAGGGAAGCCTAGTTCTTTAAAAAATAAAATTTGCTGCAATGCCTCTAAATTTTCATTGGAATACAGACGATATCCAGACTCTGTCGTCTCGTCTGGGGTTAACAACCCAATTTCATCGTAATGATGCAGTGTGCGCACACTAATTCCAACTAAATTAGCTACTTCTTTTACCTTCATTGTCATGTGTATCTCCCCCTTAATACATACGATAAAGTATGACGCAACGTTAGAGTCAATAAGTACATTCATTTTTTTGTTAAAAGTTTCATCTCCACTATATTTCATGCATAATAGATATGTACATATATTAGAAAGCGGTGAAAGTATGGTTTCAAGTACGGTAATTGCCAGTATCACAATTCAACTTGTGCTTTCGATTCTGGTACCTATTATTGCGTTTGTTTATTTTCGTAAAAAATATCATATTAATTGGAAAGTAGTCGGCGTCGGTGTTCTTATCTTTATCGGATTTACCCAAATTCTCGAAACACCATTCCACCTATTTATGCGCGGAAATCCGGCAATCGCTCCAATTTTAGAAAATCCATTTGTCTTTGCACTTTATGGCGGACTAACCGCTGGTATTTTTGAAGAATTAGGACGTTTCGTTGCCTTCTTCTTCCTACTAAAAAAATATCAAGAATATAAAGATGGTTTTGCTTACGGAATAGGTCACGGCGGGATTGAATCCATTTTAGTTGGTGGATTCTCTGCATTGCAGACACTTATATTCGCAAATGCTATTAACAATGGTAGCTTCGCTCAAATGGCAGAAAAACTACCACAATTAAATATTGTAAAGGATATGTTAATAGAGCAGCCTGCTTATTTATACTTATTTGGTAGCCTAGAAAGAATTATGGCTCTTGTGTTGCAAATTGCCTTTACGATGCTTGTCTTATACGCAGTAAAACAGAAGAAATATATCTTCCTTGTTTACGCTATATTATTCCACGCATTTGTAGACTTTTTCGCGGCACTTTACCAAACAAAAACAATCAACATCTTCGTTGCAGAAGGAATTACCCTTCTCTTCACAATTGGTGCTGTCATTCTTATTCGTAAAATGAAAGAAAAATTAATACGTGTACCGGAATAAAAATAACCCGCCAATTGGTGGGTTATTTTTTGTATGGATTACCACAATGATGATAACTTTTACCTGCTCGCAGCTCCCTTTTTGTTTCTGCATCTATAACAATGTACTTATGTAACTCTTCTACTTCATTTTGAGAAAAGGAAGCGAAAAAATAAACTTGGCGATCAGGGTGAACAAAAAAATCTTGAAGCACCACTTCACTCCGACAACCCACGGCTGTTTTTTGTCGGAAAGAAGATTCTTCATCGGGCACTTCTTTAAATAAGACTTTTTTTCGAACACTATATGTTGCATTGTTGTATTCTTTATAAATTTTCTTATCTAATTGTTCGTAAAACACACGCTCACTCACAAATGACTTATTTCGATTGCTTGGATAATCTAACTTTTGATTGGATTGTGCATATGTTGTGGACAATTGCATAAGAAAACAAATCATGAAGACGATACATATCATTTTTTTCATCATTGCACCTCAATTTTTATTATCCACATTACTTTTCCACATATTTAAATCAATATGCCGTTTCCAATAAAAAGGAATTTTCCCCACATTTGTCGAAGTATATAGCGTCAACTTGAAAGATGGGGATGAATTATGAAGAAATTGATTGTAATACGACATTGTTCAGCAACTGGACAAGAACGTAATGCCGAATTAACGATTGCAGGAAAAAATCAAGCAAACACTCTTGCTACATTCCTCTTAGAAAACCAACCACAAATAGATCATATTATTTCAAGCCCATTTGTGCGAGCTATCGATTCTATTCGGCCCTATGCGCTCCAAGCTAACTTGTCTATCCAAGAAGATGAACGATTAGCTGAACGCATATTAAGCGACGTTCCAATGGACGATTGGTTGCAAAAACTAGAATCTACTTTTACAAATATAGATATTGCCTTTTCAGGCGGAGAGTCGACAAAAGAAGCAACAGACCGTGCTATATCGCTTATCCAAGACGTTTTAAAATTAAACCATACTACAACACTACTCGTTACACATGGAAACTTATTTACGCTCATTTTAAAGCACTTTGATCATACGATTGGTTTTAATGAATGGAGAGCTCTAACGAATCCTGATATTTACGAAATTACAATCGATGAACAATGTGTCCTAAAACGATTATGGGAAGCATCATCCGAGTAATATCTCTTTCCAACACATTCAGTTGACGCCACGAGAAGAAACTGTACTAACAATAGAAAGGGGTATCACTCCATATGTACGAAGATGTACTTGCTTTACTACATAAAACAAATGCTTCTTACGAAAAGTTTGAACACGAACCGGTACTCGATTATGAAACAGATCGTATCGTACGTGAAAGGCTTGGCTTACAAGGTACTCCAAGTAAAAGCTTATTTTTAAAATCAAAGCCGGGAAATTATTACATATTTTTTACGTTAGAGGGCACAAGACTCAACCGAGGAGAGATGAAAGAAATAACAGGAGAAAGCTTATCTCTCTGTTCTCCTGATGAGCTAAGAGAAGAAACAGGCTGTACGCCAGGATGTGTCGCTCCTTTCGGTTATTCACAACATGTAACGATTATTGTGGATTACGCGATTTATACTTACGACAAAATTTTAATTACACCTGGTGTACCTGAATTTACAATTGAATTATCCACAGAGGAATTAAAGAAAATCTTATTAACATGTCCAAATACTGTTTTAGAATATAAACAAAAAGAGAGCCAATGATCGGCTCTCTTTTTTTCATTATTTTGCTTCTGCTGTTTTTTCTTTTGCAGAACGAACTTGCTCGTCCGCATGGTAAGAAGAACGCACAAGTGGGCCAGCTTCACAGTGGCTAAAGCCTTTGCTAAGTGCAATTTCTTTAAGCTCTGCAAATTCTGCTGGTGGGTAATATTTAAGAACTGGTAAATGCTTCTTAGATGGTTGTAGGTATTGTCCAAGAGTTAAAATATCCACATTGTTTGCACGTAAGTCATCCATTGCTTCAATTAAATCTTCTCTCGTTTCACCTAAGCCCACCATAATGCTCGATTTAGTTGGAATATCAGGCTGCATTTCTTTCGCTCGACGTAAAAACTCTAATGAACGGTCATATTTTGCTCTAGCGCGAACTCGGTTAGATAATCGACGTACTGTTTCAATGTTATGGTTTAAAATATCTGGTTTTGCATCCATTAACATTTTCAAGTTTTCTTCTACTCCACCCATATCAGATGGTAATACTTCGATTGACGTAAATGGATTTTTACGACGTACAGCGCGTACTGTTTCAGCAAAAACAGCTGCTCCGCCGTCTTTTAAATCATCACGTGCAACCGCTGTTATAACAACGTGCTTTAAGCCCATTTGTACTACAGAATCTGCTACGCGTTCTGGCTCTTGTAAATCAAGCTCAGTTGGTAAGCCTGTTTTAACCGCACAAAAACGACAAGCACGTGTACAAACCGCACCTAAAATCATAAATGTTGCTGTTTTTCTTACAGCCCAGCATTCATGAATATTCGGACATTTCGCTTCTTCACAAACTGTATGAAGATTCTTAGAACGCATCATTTTCTTTAAGCCTGTATAGTTTTCATTCGTGTTTAACTTAATTTTCAACCATTCGGGCTTGCGCTTATATTCTGTTTGTTTTGTCATGGTTATCAACTCCGCACAATATGAAATAGTTTACCGTGTTCGCTTCTTTCAATGTAACATATCTATTCTAACGTATGAAAGCGATTTGCTCAAATGAAGATTCTAAGATTTTTTCCAATCGTTCCCTATAATGAAATACTCCGTATATCCCACACTAAAAAGAGTGATGTTGTGAAAGGAGTCTATTTCATGCTTCGAAAAATTTCTCTTTTGCTTTCGATTTGCTTTCTTCTCCACCAAAACATCGCTTACGGTGAAGATAATCAGCAAAGCATATACGAAAAGCGCATGGCACTATATAAAGAAACCGAGCAATCTTCAGGCATTCCGTGGTATTACTTAGCTGCAATGGATCAATATGAAAGAAATATACGGAGCGTAAGAAAAGATATTCCGAAAAAAACAGATGCCATCATTTCCCTTTATTTCAAACCAGAAATATGGGCTGGACCCGTTAATGGTAACGACACTCTCCCCCATACAATTTCTCTATTTGGCGGGATGGGTTTAGATGGTGACAAAGATGGATTTGCAAATGCAAATAACGACCGTGATCTTCTGCATACAGCAGCGACAATTTTAAAGAAACAAGGAACGTCAGAAGAACGTATCAAAATCATGCTCTGGGAATATTATAGACGTGCAAAAACAGTTGAATTAATTACCGAATACGCCCGAATTTATAAACATTATGGACGTATTAATTTAGAAGGAAATGCTTTCCCGCTTCCCATTCGCAGTGACCACAGCTACCGTAGTACTTTCGGCGCTGGAAGAAGTTTTGGAGGAAGAAGAGTTCATGAAGGAACCGATATTTTTGCAGGCTATGGTGTACCAGTAAGATCCACTTGCTATGGCATCATTGAAACAAAAGGCTGGAACCGCCTTGGCGGATGGCGCATCGGTATTCGTGACCTACACAACAATTACCATTATTACGCTCATTTAGGTGGATTCTCAAAAGAAATCCAGCTTGGACAAATTGTCGAGCCTGGAAAAGTAATCGGATTTGTTGGTAGCACCGGTTACGGCCCTCCCGGCACAGCAGGAAAATTCCCGCCTCACTTACATTTCGGCATGTATAAAGACAACGGTTATACAGAATGGGCTTTCGATCCATACATGCATTTAAGTCTTTGGGAGCGAAAAGAACGCGCGAATACAAAACGATAACCGTAGCATATTGCTACGGTTATTTTTTAAATTCGGCTAACTATCCGTTTTCTTTTTATCAGGTACAACAACACTCCCGCTCCCGTAATAAGTAGGCACTTCCCCTTGAACAATGCGCGTTGCAATCGGAACATCTTGTTTGACTTTTATTTCTTTCGTATGAAATGGAATAATGACTTGCAACGTGACTTCCATCTCCATAATAATTTGAATCGCTGTCGTATTGATTCCGTGCGGTTCAATTTTTTGTTTAATATCCGTATTCACATGACCAATTGTCGTGAAATCAATTGGAATATCGGGTCCTATATTTCCAAGAAGCGCATTATCCGTTACACGACCAAAAGGAACTGCCATCGTTGCTCCATTTTTTTCAGAAATACCTAGCCCCTTCAAATCCCCTTGTTCTACTTGCTGTAAATATTTTTCTATGTACATGGTCGTTGAAGTTACGATTTCATTTACTTGCTTCGTATTTAAATTAATTGTGGATACTTTCCCATTTTTATCATTTTGTACTTTCATTAATGAATCCACATCGAACCCTTCATTAATTCTATCTTTTACCGCCTTCGTCATAACCGCTGTCGCCATTTTATGCGTCTCTACTTCTCCATATTTAAGTAATGTCGGCTGAATGCTACTATTCACAATCCATAATCCTTGCACGAGTAATATAACAAAAAGAATAAACGACATAAGCAGTATGTGCCGAAAGGAAATAGGCCCCTTTCGAAACCGCGAATTTTTCGAACGAAATATGCTCATAAAAAACCCTCCTTCTTATATCATTTCTATGCAAGAAGGAGGGACGATATATGCTTATCTCATTTTTAATAATGCTTCTTTTCCGATTGTACCAGCCGTAATACCTAAAGCTTCTGCTTCAATCGTTACTGATTCTAGCGGTGCTTCAAGAAGTTGTTCAATCGTTCTTACACCAACCGCACGGCCAGCAATAATTCCTCGATCACCTAACTTCTCATTTAAAAGACCTACATCTAATGCACCACACATAATATATCCCTTATCGCTCATTACAGCTAGCAAATTTGTCTTTGGAAGTTTGACGCTAACCGCAATAAACGTATAATTATCGATTATAATTGGCTCCACATTAACCATAGTTCACACTCCTCTCTTTCTTATCTGTATGACAAGAGAAAAATGAGTGTTACAAGTTAACTAGCCTATAGTTTGACGGAAGATGTATGAGTTATCAACACGTCTGTTAACACATCTCTGAGTAACTCTGGCATATAATATTGTTTGTCAGAAAGTGTGGATAGCTCTGGGTATAAGTATCCAAATGTAAACATATCAATCGTTCCTACCGTATATATACGATCTAATTCCAGCGATTCCCCGTTAATCAATACATCTTCGAGTAAAATTTTATTCCCAGGAATCGTATCTGGGATGACTTCTACACCAGCGTAAATCATTTTCCCCATCACTTTCCCGCGAAATCCGAATCCTTTTACCTCAAGGTTCTCCATATTCGGGCGACGTGCTTTCAAAATAACTTCTCTTAACGTTTTCCCTGGCACTTTTAATAAACATGGATTAATTGGATGTGGACAAATTCTGTGAATATCTCCGCGCGTCACAACGCCCTCCTCTAATCCTTCAAGAAGTACACCAGCGTTCACCATGCCAATCTCTGCACCGCACCACGTTTTCAGCGCATTTGCTAACATGTGCGAAAATGCTGTCTCATGAAACCAATCAACCGGTAATGATTCCTTTAAATGAACGACAGGCTCTTCCATAATATGTTTACTTTCTTCCTGCAGCGCTTCAATTGTGGATAACGGTTTGCTATAAGCACCTAAACGTTCTGTCTTAATCGCTCTACCGTCCTTTTTCAACAACTTCTTCGTCTCTTTATCCACAGTAAGCTGAACGTGCCCAACGTAACGTCCCCACTTTTCACAACAACAAAGTAACGTATTATTCATAAGAACACCGCGCTCAAATAAATGATGCGTATGTGCCCCTAAAATCACATCTATATCATAATGCTCCGCCATATGCTCATCCATACTTTTTCCAAGGTGAGAAAGGACAACCGTTATATCGGCCTCATCTCTCACTTCTTCTAAAATAGACTCTAAATGCTCGATTGGATCTTCAATATGCCAATCTAACATTTGATAAAACTCTGGATACGCAACCGTTAATCCGATAAAAGCAATTGTAATCCCCTCTGTCGTTGTATGTAATTTATAAGGCTTTGTCCACTCCGGACGTACACCTTCTTTTTCAAATAAATTCGCGACGAGCACCTCAAATCCAGCATCATCATATAGACGATTCAAGTGCTCCTTCGCTAACGTAATTCCTTCATTATTTCCGATCGTTACATAATCATATAACGCCTCATTTAAAAGCTTCGTATTGCCAAGTCCATTCGTCGCTTCCGAAATACTATGAAAACGATCCACATGATCGCCGATATCAACCGTCAAAATGGTCTCTCCCGCTTCCTGTCTTCGCTTTTTCTCCCCTTGTACAAACCGAGAAATTTGCGGCCAATTTTCAAAATGACTATGTAGATCGTTTGTATGATAAAGATGGATGATTGTTTCTTTATTTATATTCAGAGAAAAAACCTCCTCTCAGTTCCTTACTGCCATTTACGCTATGCGTATGCAATAATCCTGTAAATACTTTTCGTCTTTTCTTGCTATTTTACATTGTACTCGCATTGTGAGAAAAAGCAAAAGATTGTCCTTTTTGATATGAAAACTTTTTCTATTGTGCGGAAGGGTTCTAGGTGGTCGATTCTGGGTTGGGATTGGAGGCGATTTGTCAAAAAGTTTAACAAAGAGTTCGGTAGATGGGGCTTCAATTAGATTTTCCAGTGGGTTTATCAATATCTTTGCCATACCACCAGTCAGTCTCTTTTCCTACCACATGTTGCGGGGTATATAAGGAATTTCTTTTGTCTTACTTTGTCGATAAGCCGATATTCCTTGTCGAATCGTCGATATATTCCGAGTTATCGCTAATATATTTAACTGAACACCCGCCCCGGTATCCCAGCCTGAACTGAACCCACCCCAGCACAACACAACATTAAAAAGCGCCCTGCTATGCAAGGCGCTTTCCTCATACATATATTAACCAATAGAACCTTCCATCTCAAACTTGATCAGGCGGTTCATTTCAACTGCGTACTCCATTGGAAGTTCGCGAGTGAATGGCTCGATGAAGCCCATTACGATCATTTCTGTAGCTTCTTGCTCAGAAATACCGCGGCTCATTAGGTAGAATAATTGTTCTTCTGATACTTTAGATACTTTCGCTTCGTGCTCAAGTGAAACGTAATCGTTTTTGATTTCGTTGTAAGGAATTGTATCAGATGTAGATTGGTTATCCATGATTAACGTGTCACACTCGATGTTAGAGCGAGAGTTTTTCGCTTTTGGTCCGAAGTGTACGATACCACGGTAAGTTACTTTACCACCATGCTTCGCAATCGATTTAGAAACGATTGTTGAAGACGTGTTTGGTGCTAAGTGAATCATTTTCGCACCAGCATCTTGGTGTTGGCCTTTACCAGCAATCGCGATAGATAATGTTAAACCACGAGCGCCTTCGCCTTTTAAGATAACCGCTGGGTATTTCATCGTTAATTTAGATCCAATGTTACCGTCAATCCATTCCATCGTTGCGTTTTCTTCACAAACCGCACGTTTTGTAACTAGGTTGTATACGTTGTTCGCCCAGTTTTGGATTGTTGTATAACGGCAATATGCATCTTTTTTAATGATGATTTCTACTACCGCACTGTGAAGTGAGTTAGTCGTGTAAACAGGTGCTGTACAACCTTCTACGTAGTGTACGTGTGCGCCTTCGTCTACGATGATAAGCGTACGCTCGAATTGTCCCATGTTTTCAGAGTTAATACGGAAATACGCTTGAAGTGGTGTATCAACTTTTACACCTTTTGGAACGTAGATGAATGATCCACCAGACCAAACTGCAGAGTTTAATGCAGAGAATTTGTTGTCTGTTGGTGGGATTACTTTTCCGAAATGTTCACGGAAAATATCTTCGTTCTCTTTTAACGCGCTATCTGTATCTTTGAAGACGATTCCTAGAGCTTCTAAGTCTTCTTTCATGTTGTGGTATACAACTTCAGATTCGTACTGTGCAGATACACCAGCTAAATATTTTTGCTCAGCTTCTGGAATACCTAATTTATCAAATGTTGCTTTAATTTCATCAGGCACTTCATCCCAAGACTTCTCAGATTTCTCAGATGGTTTTACGTAGTACGTAATTTCATCGAAATCTAAGTCGTTTAAGTCGCCGCCCCATTGTGGCATTGGCATTTCATAGAACTTATCCAGTGATTTTAAACGGAAGTCTAACATCCACTGTGGTTCTTCTTTCATACGTGAAATCTCTTCAACGATCTCTTTTGTTAAACCGCGTCCAGCACGGAAAATCGAAACGTCTTTGTCTTTGAAACCATATTTATAATCGCCGATATCTGGCAGTTGCTTCGCCATGTTGGTGTGTCCCTCCTTAGATAACCTCGTTTTTAGGAACCTTTAACATTACTTATCTTCGTTTAAGCCCTTTTCTAACGCTTTCCACGCTAATGTTGCACATTTAATACGTGCAGGGAACTTGCATACGCCTTGTAATGCTTCAATATCTCCTAAATCGATGCTGTCATCGTACTCTTTTCCTAGCATCATGTCAGAGAAAATTTTAGAAAGCTGAAGCGCCTCTTCAATTTTCTTACCTTTTACTGCTTGTGTCATCATTGAAGCTGAAGACATTGAGATAGAACATCCTTCTCCTTCAAACTTCGCTTCTTGCACAATACCTTCTTCTACTTTCATCGTAAGTTGAATACGATCGCCGCAAGTTGGATTGTTCAAGTTTACTGTAACACTATCTTCTAGCACGCCATTGTTACGAGGATTCTTATAATGATCCATAATAACTTGACGATATAACGTATCTAAATTATTAAATGACATTTGTGAAATACTCCTTTGTCTTGATTAGCGATTCAACAAATGTATCAATTTCTTCTTTTGTATTATATAAATAGAAGCTCGCACGTGCTGTTGAAGAAGCTTTCAGCCACTTCATAAGCGGTTGTGCACAGTGGTGTCCTGCGCGAACCGCAATGCCTTCTACATCTAATACTGTCGCTACATCGTGAGGATGTACGTCTTCAATATTAAATGTAACAAGACCAGCGCGATGCTTTGGACCATAAATTGTAACGCCGTCTACTTCTGATAGTCTTTCTAAAGCATATTGCGCTAATTCATGTTCATGCTTTTCAATATTATCAAGACCGATTTCTTCTAGGAAATCAATTGCCGCACCAAGTCCGATTGCATTACCGATAATCGGTGTACCTGCTTCGAACTTCCACGGAAGCTCTTTCCACGTAGATTCTTGTAAATCTACGAAATCAATCATTTCACCGCCAAATTCAATTGGCTCCATATTGTTTAGCAATTCTTTTTTACCATATAATACGCCGATACCTGTAGGTCCGCACATCTTATGAGCAGATAATGCGTAGAAATCACAGTTTAAATCTTGTACATCCACTTGCATATGAGGTGTACTTTGTGCACCGTCAACGACCATAATTGCGCCATTTTCGTGTGCGATTGCTCCAATTTCTTTTACAGGGTTAATCGTTCCAAGCACGTTTGAAACTTGCATAATAGAAACGATTTTTGTATTCGGTGTAACTGTTTGACGAACATCTTCTAAAGAAATTGTACCGTCTGGTTGAAGCGGAAGGTATTTTAAAGTTGCACCAGTTTTCTTCGCAACTTGTTGCCACGGAATGATGTTACTATGGTGTTCCATGTAAGAAATAACGATTTCATCGCCTTCTTTTACATTTTCAAGACCATAGCTAGCCGCTACTGTATTTAATGCAGTTGTCGTTCCGCGCGTGAAAATAATCTCTTCCATTGATTTCGCATTAATAAACTTGCGAACTTTCTCGCGTGCACCTTCATACGCATCGGTAGCTTTCGTACCGAGCGTATGAACACCGCGATGCACGTTAGAATTATATTCTTTATAGTAACGTTCTAACGTTTCAATGACTTGAATTGGTTTTTGAGAAGTTGCTGCACTATCGAAATAAACAAGTTGTTTGCCGTTCACTTTTTGATCAAGAATTGGAAACTGTTTGCGTATTTCATGAATATTCATTAGCGAACTTTCCTTTCAATTACCTCAACAAGCTGTGCCTTTACTCCTTCAATTGGAAGCTCATTAACTACAGGTGCTAAGAATCCATGGATGACTAAACGTTCTGCTTCGCGTTTTGGAATACCACGGCTCATCAAGTAGTATAGTTGGTATGGATCTACGCGGCCTACTGAAGCTGCGTGACCTGCCATTACATCATCTTCGTCGATTAAAAGAATTGGGTTTGCATCACCGCGAGCTTTTTCATCTAACATAAGAACGCGAGAAGATTGTTGTGCATTTGATTTAGATGCACCGTGTTCAATCTTACCAATTCCGTTAAAGATAGATGTTGCACTATCTTTTTGTACACCGTGTTTTAAAATCCAACCTTCAGAGTGTTTACCGAAGTGAACAACTTTAGTTGTAAAGTTTTGTGTTTGGTTACCACGGCCAATTGTTACTGTTTTTGTATCAGCATATGAACCGTCGCCCATTAAGTTCGTAACGTTCTCTGAAATTGTGTTTCCGTCATTCATAAGGCCTAGAGCCCAATCAATGCGGCCGTCGCGTCCTACAACGCCGCGGCGGTTAACGTAAGTTGTTACGTCTTTTGCTAATAGATCAACCGCACCGAATTTCACTTGTGCGCCTTGTTCCACGATTACTTCTGCTACGATATTTGCAATACCTTTAGCATTTTCATTTGCAACGTAGTTTTCTACATAAGTTGCAGTACTGTTCGCATCAGCTACGAATAATACGTGGTTATATACGTTAGCTTCTTCGCCGTCTACTAAGAATACAGCTTGAAGTGGAGTTTCAAGAACAACGTTTTTCGGAACATATACGAATGCACCGCCGTTGATTAATGCAGCATGAAGTGCAGTTAAACGATGCTCGTCTACCTTCACGCCGTCTTTCATTAAATACTTTTGTAATAGTTCAGCATGCTCTGTTGCAGCTGTTACGATGTCTGTAAAAATAACACCTTTTTCTTTTGCTTCGTCTGCTAAAGAAACGAATGCAGTTGTACCCGTACGTTGTACTAATACGCTGTTATTTTCATCGATTAAGTTTTTCACTGCTTCTGGAAGCTCTGTTAAAGAACTTACAGGCTCTTGCTTAGCAGCGTCGCCTTTTCCGATAAAGTCCCATTTCTCAATTTTCGTTTTATCAGGCGTTGGCATTGGAAGTTCAGTTGCTTGTGCAAGAGCTTGTAAGCGGAACTCAGTCAACCAAGCAGCTTCGTTTACTTCGCTTGCGCGTTGACGGATTGTTTCTTGATCGAAAGGTAATGTACCGATTGTCATGTTTATGCTCCTCTCTTACGCTTCTTGCTCTGTTGTTTCGTCTTCAATACCTAATTCTTTTTTAATCCAGTCATAACCTTCAGCTTCTAGACGTTGTGCAAGCTCAGGGCCACCAGATTTAACGATACGACCGTTCATCATAACGTGAACGAAGTCTGGAGTGATGTAGTTTAATAAACGTTGGTAATGCGTAATCATTAGGCAACCGAACTCTTCGCCGCGCATTTGGTTAATACCTTTAGATACAACTTTTAATGCATCGATATCAAGACCTGAGTCGATTTCGTCTAAGATTGCGATTTTTGGCTCAATCATCATTAATTGAAGAATTTCGTTACGTTTTTTCTCTCCACCAGAGAAACCTTCGTTTAAGTAACGTTGTGCCATTTCTGGATCCATTTCTAGGAATTCCATGTTTTTATCTAATGTACGGATAAATTTCATAAGAGAAATTTCATCGCCTTCTTCACGACGTGCGTTAATTGCAGAACGTAAGAAGTCAGCGTTTGTTACTCCGCTAATTTCACTTGGATATTGCATTGCTAGGAATAGACCTGCTTGTGCGCGCTCGTCTACTTCCATTTCTAATACATCTTCACCGTCGATGATGATGCTACCTTCTGTTACTTCATACTTTGGGTGACCCATAATTGCAGAAGATAAAGTTGATTTACCTGTTCCGTTAGGTCCCATAATTGCGTGGATTTCTCCACCCTTTACTTCAAGGTTTACACCTTTTAAAATTTCTTTGCCATCAATTGATACGTGTAAGTCTTTAACCGTTAATGTAGAACCAGCCATCTCAATACCTCCATTAATCCTCTATATACATTTTAAAAATTCCTAAAACGTTCATATTCTCATTTTATTCTCATTCTAATTTTATATCAAATAAAATGATATCGCAAACGACGAAAAAAAGTAACAGTTTTTTCACAAATGTATATAAGTATTTCCCTTACATCTTTATATGATACACCTTTCTTCTTATTTATATAAAGAAAAAAGGACTGGGAAATTACCAGTCCTTTCCTTATATTTATTCACTTACTGGAAGTACAGCACCTTTATATTCTTTATTAATAAAATCTTGAATTTCTTTTGAATGCAGTACTTCTACTAGCTCTTTAATTTCTTTTTTCTTCTCGTCACCTTTACGAACTGCAATAATATTCGCATACGGAGAGTCTGATCCTTCAATCGCAATTGCATCCTTTGTTGGATTTAATTTCGCATCAATTGCATAGTTTGAATTAATGAATAAAGCATCGCCTTCATTATTTTCATACAGCTTTGGTGACAATCCAGGCTCTACATCTGTTTTAAACTTTAAGTCTTTCGGATTTTCTACAACATCTTTTACTGTTGCTTTAACAACATCTACACCATCTTTTAATTTAATAACGCCGCCTTTTTGTAATAATGCGAGCATACGGCCACGCTCCGCTACGTTATTACTCATAATAACAGTCCCGCCATCTGGCAAATCTTTTAAGCTTTTATATTTCTTAGAATAAATGCCCATTGGCTCTAAATGGATTTTTCCTGCGTTTACAATTTTATATCCCTTTTCTTGAATTTCTTTATCTAAGTAAGGAATGTGCTGGAAATAGTTCGCATCAATTTCTTTATCCGCCAATGCTTTATTCGGCAACACATAATCTTGGAATTTTTTAATCTCTAATTTAATACCTTTTTTCTCTAATATCGGCTGTGCCTTTTCTAAAATAACAGCGTGCGGCACGTTAGAAGCACCTACAACAAGCTTATTCTCCTCTTTCCCCCCGCAAGCAGCTAATGTAAATACAGATAGTGCTGTAACAACTGACAATAGAATCTTTTTCATATGATGTCCCCTTCTCCCCAATAGTTATGTAGTTATAAAAAGGGCCGGCATACACCAGCCCTTTGCAGCAATTATTCTTTTACAGGAACAACCGCTCCTTTATATTCTTTGTTAATAAAGTCTTCAATTTCTTTAGAATGTAATACTTCTACAAGAGCCTTGATCTCTTTTTTATCTTTATCACCTTTACGAACAGCTACTACGTTTGCGTACGGTGAATCATTTCCTTCAATTGCAATTGCATCTTTTTCTGGATTTAACTTCGCATCAATTGCATAGTTCGAATTAATTAAAACAGCGTCGCCCTCTTTATTGTTATACACTTGTGGTAATAAACCAGGCTCAATATCCGTTTTGAATTTTAAGTTTTTTGGGTTATCCGCAATATCTTTTGGAGTTGCTTTAACTGGATCTACCCCGTCTTTAATTTTTAAAATACCTTCTTTTTGTAAAATTGCTAAACCACGTCCATGGTCAGCAACAGAATTACTCATAATAATTGTCGCCCCGTCTGGAAGTTCTTTTAAACTCTTATATTTTTGAGAATATACACCAATTGGCTCTAAATGAATTTTTCCTGCTACTTCAAAATCATATTTTTTATCTTTTATTTCTTTTTCTAAATACGGAATGTGCTGGAAGTAGTTTGCATCTAAATCCTTATCCGCTAACGATTTATTCGGCAACACGTAGTCTTGGAATTTTTTCACTTCTAATTCAATTCCTTTTTTCTCAAGTAACGGTTTTGCCTTTTCTAAAATAACAGCGTGCGGTACGTTAGAAGCACCTACAACAAGTTTCTTTTCATCTTTATCTTTCCCGCCACAAGCCGCTAACCCAAAAATTGAAGTTGAAATAAGTGCTGTAAGTAATAATTTTTTCATTTGAAACATCCTCCCGTTTTTCATTATCGTTTATCTATTCGAGTCGTTACACTATCACCAATCCACTGAATGAAAAATACAACTAGTAATACACAAATTGTCGCAACGATCGTTACATCGTTATTTCCTCGTTGGAATCCTTCTAAATAAGCAAGTGTTCCAAGACCGCCAGCACCAACAACTCCCGCCATTGCTGTATAGCCTACTAAAGCAATTGTCGTAACCGTAATACCAGATACTAATGCTGGTAACGATTCTGGAATTAACACTTTCAAAATAATTGTGCTTGTTTTTGCTCCCATCGCTTTTGAAGCTTCGATTACACCTTTATCAATTTCACGAAGTGCAATTTCAACCATTCTTGCATAAAATGGTGCCGCTCCAATAATTAAAGCCGGAAGTGCTGCACTCGCTCCAAGAATTGTTCCAAGCAAGATCTTTGTGAATGGGATTAATAAAATAATTAAAATGATGAACGGTATTGAACGAAAAATGTTTACGAACGCTCCAATCGCCGTGTTAACCGTCTTGTTTTCCCATAAATTGTCTTTCGCTGTCATAAAGAGTAACAATCCTAAAATTAGTCCTAAAACAAATGTGGCAAGAGCTGCGATTGCCGTCATATATAACGTTTCACCAGTTGCTTCTAACATTTGATTCCAATCAACATTTGTGAGTAACTTATCCATGTGCAATCACCTCCAGCTCTACTTGATCTTGATGTATTCCCTCTATTGCTTGCTGAATCGCTGTTTCCTCACCATTTAAATGGACAACTAAACTACCGTAAGAACCGTTATTCGTTTGTGCGATATTTCCTTGCAAAATGCTAACTTCTATATCACTGCGCTGCATCAATCTTTGAAGTACTGGTCTTTCTACAGCCTCACCGATAAACTGCAAACGAACTACTTTACCATCTGGATATTTTTCAATTAAACTTTCAATCGTTTCATTTGTATCTTCAGAATCCGTTAACTGCTGTACAAATCGTTTCGTAATATCTTTCTGCGGATTACGGAATACATCAAGTACTGGACCCGTTTCTACAATCTTTCCTCTCTCCATTACCGCTACTCGATTACAAATTTTTCGAATCACGTGCATCTCGTGTGTAATGAGTACAATTGTTAAACCGAGACGCTTATTAATATCTAATAATAAATCTAAAATTTGATCTGTCGTTTCTGGATCAAGAGCTGATGTTGCTTCATCACATAAAAGCACTTGCGGATTGTTAGCTAACGCTCTTGCAATACCAACGCGTTGCTTTTGTCCTCCGCTTAGCTGAGATGGATACGCGTCTCCTCTTCCTTCTAAACCAACAAGATGAATTAACTCATCAACACGTTTTCTTCTTTTCGCCTTATCGACACCTGCAATTTCAAGTGGGAACTCGATATTTTCACGTACAGTTCGTGACCAAAGTAAATTGAAGTGCTGAAAAATCATTCCAATTTCTTGCCTTGCCTTACGAAGCTCACTTCCTGTAATAGCTGAAATGACACGATTTGCAATTGTAATTTGGCCTGAAGTTGGTTTTTCTAGCTGATTGAATAATCTGATTAACGAACTTTTCCCAGCGCCACTATATCCGATAACACCAAATATTTCGCCTTTCTCTATTTTTAAATTGGCATTATCTACAGCAGTGACATCACCGCTTTTTGCTTTATATATTTTCTTTACATTTTCTAACAAGATCATGATGTTCACCCCTTTTTTGTTTGGATCGACTCCGCAATTTTTTTATGTTTAATGCGTGTAGTCCACCGTTATCACTACTTTTATTATTTGAATGTCCTCCACATTCAAACAATAAAAAAACCTTTCCGCTTTAGAGAAGCAGAAAGGTTTATATGCGTATATAACAACATTATCCCTCTCTCTCATCTCTCAAAGCATTTGCTTTGCAGGAATTGGCACCATTTCAACATAAGTTGACGGTTGCCGGGCTTCACAGGGCACAGTCCCTCCACCTCTCTTGATAAGAGAAATCAGATTACATTTTCGTCTGATTTGTAATTTATGAAATTGTCTATATTTTATGAATTGAATTGTATCAATATCCACACACCATGTCAACAGAAATTTTCGTAAAAAACGAAACTTCAGAATTTTAAGCACCTACTGACATCGGTTTACATATATGAAACATCGATTCAATTAATAACATCGTTCGATACGTTCCCGAATATTGTATACGTCCATCGTTCATTAACGTTTGCAATCGTACATGGCCATTCACCAATTGTTTTACATCTTCTTCATCTACACAAATAATTTGCTCCGTTCCTCTTTCCTCATGTAGCAACTCTATATAATCTTTTGAAATTTGTAACGAACAACTTTCATCTCCAAAGCGGAAATTAACAGTTTTTTCTCCTTGTCTTAAAAGCGGCTCTAAATGATATTGACCATTAGCGTAATTTACAAATGATTGCAGCAAAGAATATAATTTCACCCTAAATCACATCCTTCATATCACTTTCTATTACACATACCATTCCCTCTCACTAAAGAGCAATCCTGTTACTTTCGCTCGACAAATACTGTAATCACCCTGCATCTCGACATATTTCCCGAGAAATATGTCGAGGCGGCAAAAACTTTGCCGCCTACTTTAATTCCGTATATAAATATTCAACCGAATGAAATGCATATATCTTTTTCATGAGTGTCCCATTTTCAAAAACAAGTAAACACGGTACACTTTCGATTCCATACTCTTTCGCTAAATGCGGAGCATAATTTAAATCTAACATTCCAATTTGGAGGTCTTCAATTGTCATCTCAACGACTGTTAACATCTTTTTTGCTAATTGGCATGTTCCACACATTGGGGTATATACATATAACACTGTTTTTTCTTCGTTCTCTATTAGGGCTGTTGCTTCGGCTCCTGTCCAGTCAATCACTTCTATCATTCCTTACCGTAAATATTCTGTATAAACGTCAATGTCAGCTCCCCATAATACATTTGCTAAGTGTGAAGATGGCGCAGTTGCCACTTCTCGGTACGAGCGATCAATATAAATATGCTCTGCTTGCGGAAATTCTTTTCGAAACTGTTTCCTTAACTTTTCTCCAGCATCATCAGCATCCACTAGTACATACACTTCCTTATCAAAAAACTGATCAATGAGCTCATCCATTTTCGACAAACCAATTGTACCATTTGTACAAACAATTTCCACCGGTTCACGAATAATAGATTCAATCTTTCTTCTATCTGATTTACCTTCTACAATAATGACCTTTTCTACATAAATCATATGTCATCACCCGATCACCATATACTATACAACCTTTAACTTAGTATATAGTATATTCGTTATTTTCATGTTGTTTCCTGTTTATTTTTGCAAAAGAAAAGCGCAAGCGGCTCGTTCAGATTGTGAGGGGGATGGAGCTTCTGACGTAAAGGCGCTTTTTGCCTTGCAGGAGGAAGCGAAGCCACCGAACAATCTAGCCGCCTGGAGCTGGATTATAAAGAAAAGCGGAACCGACTGTTTAGCCCTGTTGGCTAAGGTTCTTTCGCACAGAAGACGCTTTTTGTCTTCTCGTGCGGAAGGCTCTTAGACATGAAGGGCTAGGAGGTGGAGCTGGACAACGAAAAGCACAAATAGCGGCTCGTTCAGAACAGGAGTGAAATGACCGACTGTTCTA
>NZ_BOQB01000146.1 GCF_018332475.1 Bacillus sanguinis
TTTAATAATATGATAACCGTAAGTTGTCTTTACCGGATCACTAACTTGTCCTGCATCTAATTTATATGCAGCTTCCTCAAATTCTTTCACCGTTTGCCCTAGAGCAAAATCAGTTATTTCCCCGCCTTGTTCTTTTGAACCAGTATCCTCTGAATATTGCTTCGCTAAAGCCGCAAAGTCTTCACCGTTACTTACTTTCTCTTTCACTTCTTTAGCAGTCTTTTCATCTTTCACTAAAATGTGACTTACTTTCATTTCTGGTTTATAGTTATCTTTTACATCTTTTTCTGTGACAGTCGCTTTAATCGCTTTCTCAAATGCAATTTCCGGCTTCATTTTTTCTTTTAATTCATCTTCATTTTTCAATCCAACTTGCTCTAAAGTCGAATTGAAGTTGTCACCCATTTTATCTTTTGCTTCTTCTACTTGTTTTTTTGCTTCCTCATCTGAAACTTTATATTTATCTAGCAATGCCTTACTTAACACCATTTGATATAAAGTACTTTCCCCATATTTTTGTCTTAACTCTTTACTTAACTCTTTCTCTGTAACATTTCCTACTTTTGATGTTACTACGTTTTCTGAGGAGCCACATGCAGATAATGCCAATACTACGCATGAAATAATCGTTCCTAAAAATAGCTTTTTCTTTTTCAATCCCAAATACCTCACTTTTATTATTATATAAGAATAACTATACAATGTTGTTGTGTAAACAATGTGTTTTCCACATGTAATTCATTTCATTTGAATAAACTAAGTAACATGTTTCTTTTGTTCAAATATTAAAGGTCATCTTACTATGTATCTGTAATATGCACCTTTACGTATTCTTAAAAACATGCAACTATTTATAGCGAATTAATAGTTACATGTTCTTCAAGTATCCAATTATTTTGTCCGATATCTACCGTATTCGAACCATCTTGAACTCTAGCAATAACTAAATCTAGCTGGGATGCTGCAATATCCCAATCAATAGTTCCATTCCATTTTGAAATATCGATAATATACCCCAATACAATTCATCTCCTTTTTATTATCATATTTAAAGCTTGTTTTATTGAAAATCCCTTATATCTAATACTAGCTACCTATAATATAAATAAAGAAAATCTATATTGTTTTTCAAAACATACAATCTTTTAAATAATTTTCTACTAATTTTTCATAATCTGATCACACCATAAAACTCTATATCATTATCAACTCAACTAAAAATTTCATATTATATATTCATACGCCTTTACAAACTAAATAAAAAAAGCAGTATACAATACTGCGTATTAGGAGCTGATTTCATGAAAAAAAAACCTATCGTGGTCAAGGTTCCACCAAATTCAAAACTAAAAATTACATTTTTCGGCCCTTGTAACGAGGTAATTACAAATGTTTCTATAATTAATCAACTTTCCACACCTAAGTGTCAAACTATTACGCAATATCCAGACTATAAAAAATACGAAACTGAAGTGCGCTCATTATCCGGTTGTTAATCTGTTCTATTCATAATCTAAACTATTTCGTTAGCTAAACAACTTCGGTAAAAGACTAAAATTACTCATTTCATGATATTTCATTGATAATCTATTGATTTTTCACACGTTTTTATTAACCGAGCATATATTATCGTATGGAGATTATCCACTCATAAAACCTATCTTTCTTTAGAGCGTACCGTTTGAGTATGCTCTTTTTTTATTTATCCCTCATCCTCTACATATAAACCTGTTCACTTTCATATTTCATTAGTGGTAAACCCACCTGCTACTTATAAACAATCTAATGAATTTGTACTGAACAATACTCCTGAATTTATTGTATTTTCACTCCTCTGTTACATTAGTGTATTCATTCAAGCATGATTCATCTAATATATTCCCCTTCTAAATTGACCATAGATGTATTAAAATCTTTATATACTCAAGGAGGTCAAATATGTTCAAGTTACATCCAATACTACTCATCTTAGGATTTATTTTATTTTTATATAGTGTAATCGCCTTAATGTTATTCCTTTCCATTCAATAGCAATCCCTACACAAACCTATGTTAAATGTGTAACTTCTATATATTAAAGAAAAAGCCCGTTATTATACGGACATAAATTAAGATATTTTTCTATTCCGTTAGACAGCTAGCAAATGTAATGCCAAAGAACTTTTACAACCATCTTACTCATTTCGTTGTACGCTCTTTATTACTTGCAGAATATCTAATACTCATAATAAGCTAACACTTTCAACTTTACTTCCTAGCATGTGAAATTCTCATGAGACAAACTATAATTTTAGAAAAACAATAATAATCCCCCACCATTTGGTAAAGGGGATTAACTAAACCTACTGAAAAGTATTTTATTCTATTCGTTATTTAATTGGAGAAGGAAATCTTGCAGCTTCAAAATGAACAGTATTCAAACCATTAACATTTTGAACAATTACTCCCGCAACACTGCTCTCAGCAAAAACTTCAACTGAATCTCCTGCTTCTAATTGAAGAATAGACGTTACTGAAACATCATTATTAAAAAATACCCCGGTCCCAAAGAAATCATTATCTATTGCTATTGCTGGATTTCCATTCACACGAATTTCAACTCTAGCTCTGTAATTTACATTAAAATCATTTGGAGAGAATGTTATATTCCCTAATACACTATATACCCCTTTCGTCTTTGGAATAAAAGTAGATGTTGCTGGATTATATTCATTCGCTAGATCAAACTGTTCATTTTGAAATAATACTTTAACAGGAGTATTTTCCGAAACAGGTTGATTCATTGTATTTACAGCTCTAAATGCAGACGCTCTTACAAGCATTTCTTTTTTATCATCACAACAATTCACTTTTACATACTTTCTATCACATTGACTATTTTCTCTAAAGCCATCATGACTTTTCTTTTTGTAATCTTTACAATACTTACAGTAATAATAAGACGTAGTAAGTCCCCCTTTAAACTTATTATTGCATACTATGCTATATAGATTAGAATAGCTTGGACAAACAGTTACTATTTTCAATAGAATAAAACATCCCCACCATTCCGGTGAGGATTAACCTGTATTTTCGGTATACTCAACTTTATTTAATTGGAGAAGGGAATCTTGCGGCTTCAAAATGTGAACCATCTTCTGAAGGACTTAAAACTCCATCTATGCTACTTTGTGCATAAACCTCAACTTGATCTCCTTCATTCAATTGAATAATGGTCGAAACACTTACTACATTTCCAAAACTTATTGGACCAAAAAAATCATTATCTATTGCTATTGCTGCGTTTCCATTCACACGAATTTCTACACGTGCTCTATAATTTAAGCTAGAATCGTTTGGAAAGAAACCAATCGTTCCAATAATAGAGTAAACTCCCCTAGTCTTCGGAATAAAAATAGACGTTACTGGATTATACTCATTTGCTAAATCAAATTGTTCATTTTGAAACAATACCTTTACAAAAGTATTGGCAGGAACCGTTTGATTCACTGTATTTCTAGCCCTAAATGCTGATGCCCTAACAAGGTTATCCTTGTTGTCATTACACTTACTCGTGTTCTTACAACAATCATGCTGTTTCTTTTTATACTCTTTACAATACTTACAGTAGTAATAACAAGACATACTAGTTCCCCTTTCATGCTTATTACTACATATTATGTAAGCGGGATTCGTAATGTTTGGACGAGCTATTGTTTTAGTCCAAAATTTGTGCCTATATATACGTGGGCGGAAAACATATCAATAAAACTTCAACCTAGATGTATAATGCTTAATTCAAATTTGATAAGTTCATCTCTTATCTAGTTTACTTTTATACATAAAAAAGAGCGAATCTACATTCGCCCTTTTTTTATGGCCCAAAGCTTATCATCCAACCTAGCATAAATCCAAATACAGAAAACAGCAGCATAAAAATAAATAAACTACATGCCCACAATGCATATTTTCGACTTTTGCTTTTTGTGATCATCCCTATGACTGAGCACACCACTCCAATACCAACTATTTGCAGAAAACTTTTACCTATAAATGTTTCTTGAATAAGCAATATAATGTTCAAATACAATAACGCTAGAAAGGCAATAATTAATGAAATAATCCCCATCCACGTTTCCTGTTTATAAATATGATTCTTTCTTTTTTTTAAGAATGCCAATTCCATAACCTCGCTTCACCTACTTTCAATTTTCTAACTTTTTCGTGGCTCATCAATTTTTCAATTTCTTCTTTAGGCCCAGTTACAACCGCCCCGTATGTTTTCACCCCATTTTTTTCAAGGAAAGAAATACGCTTTGATAACTCTAATACTTTCGCTCTAGATAGCTTCACTGCTAAATTTTCATGCTTCTGTAATGACTTTAACACATCAATAAATTGTGACTCATGAGGTGAATCACTTACAAAAGCACCACTTGGCCTTGAAATTATATCTGCTGGAAAACCAATCGGAGCTACATACATTCCATCATCATTCATTTGCTTCTCTTCTAACCCTGTATGAACGGCATACCAAACGATATCAATAGTAGGAAACATATTTGTTACCTCTTGTACACTTAATACTTCTCTAAAAGACACAAATGCTTCTACAACAGATTCTTGCGGCAAACCCTTTAATACCTGCGCTTCTTCGCTACTATTATAGGACGCATTATTATTATTAGGATGAGACAACACTTCGTTATCTACATATGGGACTTCTGGAATTTTTTCATCTGTTGTATATTCACGGCTTACTTTCGTTGCTCTACTAAATACATAATCTGTTTTCTCTTCTCCTATTCGAATATCTTTTTTTCCTACTCTTTTATACAAATCAAAATGTAATTGCAAACTAAGCGGTAACAACGTTTGCTCCATGTCCCTATCTTTCAAAAATACATTTGGCTCTGTTACACTTAACGTTTGATTTACTACATTCCGTATCTCCATTGCGTTTGTAGGTGCCACTGTATAATATAAGAGTGTAGATATATATAAAATAGGTTGAATAAGTAATAAAAAAGTAAATACAATTAAAACATTCGTAATACGTGCTCTTTTTTTACCTATTTTCAATACTTGCTCCTGTTTTTCATCAGGAAGTGAAGCCGGTCTTTGATGAAGTGCTTCTTGTAACAATTCTTTATAATCATCTTGTTCAGAATGAGATTTATCATTTGTCATTTTGACTCTTTTCCTCCTTTAACAATTCTTTTAATCTCTTTCTCCCACGAAATATGTGACTTTTATACGTATTTAACTTTAAATCTAGTACAGAAGCACCCTCTTCGTACGTTAATTGATGTACGTCACATAATAAAATAGCTTGTGCCTCTATCACAGGTAAAGTATGAATAATCTGAATTAACTTTTCATAACTATTTTTTGCGACTACATACTCTTCTGTAGATTCCCCTGCTTGTATTGTCTCTAATTCCTCCGTTCCTACAAAGGTTATTTTTTTCTCTTTCCTAACAAAATCAATAAACGTATGATATGCCACTTTAAAAAGCCATGATTTTACCTTTTGGTTTTCATAGTCTTCTAAATAAAGATAGGCTCGATAAAAAGTCTCCTGCACCAAGTCCTCCGCTACATGATGGCTACGAGAAAGGGAAAATAAATACCGATACAAATCGTTTATATAAACCTTATATATTTCTTCAATCTCCATCCCCCTCCTCCTTTCATATATAACACGAATAAACAAATTAAAAAGTTGCATTATTTTTCCTTTTTATCTTTTTTTATTTGTAAATAAAGTGAAACTTTAA
>NZ_BOQB01000147.1 GCF_018332475.1 Bacillus sanguinis
TAAATGCAAGCCGTTCTTTATATATAAGAAGATTTCCTAGTTGAAATCCTCGGATTTTTTCTGACGTATATGTAAAAACATTAAAATTGTAATGATGAAGAAAATCAACAATGTTTGTATAATTAAATTTTTAAATTGAAGCAAAACTGCCCAAGAGGTAACAGCATCTTTAAAAGCTTGGAGTGCAGAGTACGAGGAAGGATCAAAACCGTACTGTAGTAGCTTTTTTGTTTCAATAAAGGTAATGTTTTCTTCATTTGAGTCTAATATTACAGAAATAAGTCTAGTATCTCCTCGATGTGCTGTACTTACAAAACTATAATTACCATTAGTTGAAAAACTAGTTTGTAAGCCGTCAACACCTTGGAGATTAATGTTTTTATTAAGGGAATAAATCATTTTATTTGTGTTGAAAACTTTTGAATCTTTGAAGGTAAATTGGTAAGAGGTTAGCTTCGTAATATTCAATATATCTGGAAAGTCTTTTACTAATTGTGTCGCTAGTTTTGCTACATCTATCGCTGTTGTATTTGATTGTTTATTTGTATCGTTATTCATACCAGTAGCATTTAGAAACGGGGATGGTTGTGATAACTTTAGTTGTTTTGCTTTTTCATTCATTAAAAGTGTAAAGTTATCTTCGTTTCCAGCAATGTGTTCTGCAAGAGCAAGTGCGGAACGATTATTCCCTGTCAAAAACAATGCATGAAGTAAATCACGAACTGTCGTTTTATCTTTCGAAGTTACTTGTATAGGACTCGTTTCTGTTCGGAAAACTTCGTTACTTATTTTTACTAATTCATCTAATTGTATTTTTCCTTCATTCAGTTGTTCCATTGCGATATACTCTGTCATTAATTTAGATAAAGTAGCTGACTGTATAGGAATTTCTTCATTTTTTTTAT
>NZ_BOQB01000148.1 GCF_018332475.1 Bacillus sanguinis
AAGCGCAAGAAATAGCGAAAGCTAAAGAAGAAGCAAAAGCGCAAGAAATAGCGAAAGCTAAAGAAGAAGCAAAAGCACAAGAAATAGCAAAGGCAAAGGAAGAAGCGAAAGCAAGAGAAATAGCTAAAGCTAAGGAAGAAGCGAAAGCAAGAGAAATAGCCAAAGCTAAGGAAGAAGCAAAAGCAAAAGAAGAGTCTAAAAATAACATACAGTCCGCTAAACGTGAATTGACGGTAGTAGCGACAGCATATACTGCTGATCCAAGTGAAAATGGTACATATGGTGGACGCGTTTTAACTGCGATGGGGCATGATTTAACGGCTAATCCGAATATGAGAATTATCGCAGTTGATCCGAAAGTAATCCCATTAGGATCTAAAGTATGGGTAGAAGGTTATGGAGAAGCAATCGCTGGTGATACGGGAAGTGCTATTAAAGGAAATCGTATTGATGTATTAATGGGTTCAAAAAGTAAAGCTATGAATTGGGGAAGACAAACTGTTAAAGTTAAAATTCTTTAATAAATATAGTTATCTAGATAGAAGTCAGTTCTCTTTATTGAGGCTGGCTTCTTTTTTTGTGAAAGTAAAATACAAAGTACATAACGAAAATAAGACTGACATATTCTGTCGGTCTTATTTTTTTATCGCAACATCAGTAAGAATCATATCAAATATATCTTTTTGCGTGAAGGTATCTGTAAAAATAGTTTCTCTAGTAACTTTAATTGTATCTTGCGGATTATACCATTTTTCTAAGGAATCCTCACCGAATTCATGCCGTTTGTCCCTTGTATTATGTCGTCGAATCGTTTCTTGTAACGATAAATCAAAGTAATATGTATAAGCGTTTCCTTCAAAATAATGTATTAATTCTTTCAGCATATCACCGTATCTACGACTGTTTAAAATTCCTTCTAAAATAACAAACTCACATTTTCTTTTTCCATACTTTGTAATTTTAAATAGTAAATCATGTGATAAATTACCCTCCGTATCGTGTACTCTAAGCATATCTCTACGTACAACATCCTGTGATACGAAAAGTGTACCTTGTCCGAAATGTTCTTGTAGTTGCTTTGCGATTGTTGTTTTACCACTTGCGGAGTTGCCTCTAAGAATGATTAAAGTTGATTTAAGTATAGGATTAGACATAATGTATTCCCCCAGCGTGAATGAGTATATAGAAAATTTTAACAAATAAAGTGCGGAAAGTGTATAATTAATAGGATTGAAATAAAAAGGTGGGAGTTAGATGGAACATGAATTAAATAAGGCGCAGCCGATTTGGAAACGGACATGGTTTCGCTATCTAGGGGCATTTATAATTGTTCAATTACTATTTATTATTTGTGAGATTACAGGATGGGCACCAAATTTTAAGCCAAGTGGAGAGTTTTTAAATAGAATTTTAAATTCTGAATTTTTCACGGAATGGTTCACTCCATATGAAATTCCTCATTTTAATGTGTTTACAGCATTTTTTGCGATTACATTGTTACCATACGCATTAATTGGTGCAATTAAAGATTTCACAACAAGGAAAAATATAAATAATTAAAAAGAGGTATTATATGCTATTTCAAAAAGATCATGTATCGGTACGGTACGTAAAAGAAGAGGATGCACAGGTCATTTCAAAATGGTTAACAGACCCAGAAGTATTGCAGTATTACGAGGGGCGAGATAATCCACAATCTGTAGAAATGGTACTGAATCATTTTATACACAATCCAAATAGGCATGAAAAAAGATGTGTAATAGAGTTTGATAATATGCCGATTGGTTACATTCAAATGTATCCAGTCGATTCTGAGTGGAAAGCATTATATGGCTATGAAGAATCACAAAATGTATGGGGAATGGATCAATTTATCGGAGAGCCGACTTATTGGGGAAAAGGAATTGGAACGAAACTTGTTCAGGCAACAATTACATATATTATGGAGAACACGGGAGCAGAAGCAATCGCAATGGACCCGAAAGTAAATAATGAACGTGCAATAAAGTGCTATGAAAAATGCGGATTTAAAAAGGTGAAGATTTTAAAGGAACATGAACTACATGAAGGGGTATTAGAAGATTGTTGGATGATGGAATATAAACAAAGGGAGCTGCGCGATATGAAAAAAGCATTATTAGTAATTGACGTGCAAGCAGGTATGTATACAGCAGGAATGCCAGTACATAATGGGGGAAAGTTTTTAGAGACATTACAAGAGCTTATTGGGAAATGCCGTTCAAATGATATTCCGGTAATTTATGTACAACATAACGGACCGAAAGACCATCCTTTAGAAAAGGGTACAGATGGGTGGAAGATCCATGCAGCAATTGCTCCACTAGAGGGAGACAGTATCGTTGAAAAGACGAAGCCAGATTCATTCCATAAGACAAACTTAAACGAAGTGTTACAAGAAAAAGGTATTCAACACGTTATTATTTCAGGAATGCAAACAGAGTACTGTGTGGATACGACAACGCGAAGAGCGTTTAGTGAAGGGTATAAAGTAACGTTAGTGAGTGATGCACATAGTACATTCGATACGGAAGTGTTACGTGCTGAAGACATTGTGAAGCATCATAACGTAGTGTTTGGAGCGTTTGCTGATGTTGTTGCATTAAAAGATTTGAAAGGAACTGTCTCTAAATAAGAGGCAGTTTTTTTATTAGTGGAAATCGGGTCAAATCATGTCGGTAAGTCGATATCCTTTGTC
>NZ_BOQB01000149.1 GCF_018332475.1 Bacillus sanguinis
GGGCAGTTGATTCCCCACCTAACTTCCTCGTATTCGCCGAATTTTGAAGTAGGAATCTTACTGCCCGTTAAAGCGGGATAAAAGGAGTGAATGTTTTATGCACCGTATTACGCTTGAACAAATTTTTAAACACCATATTACACAAAAATACGTAAATCGTTCTGGGATGGTCCACGCGATTGCTGTCGCTTACCATGCGTTTCACTTAGCTAAAAAGCATCACGCCTCAGTCGATGCTGCAACAAAAGCTGGTTTCCTTCATGATATCGGACATCATACGTGGTACACAGGCGACGAATGGGACTATGACTTATATAAAAAGAATGATATCCATGCAATTAAAGGAGCAGAAAGAGCTCATAAATTGCTTATTAGATTAGGAGAACATCCGAAACTAGCAAAAGAAATTTCTATCGCAATTCTTCTTCATACAGATTCTTTCTTAGTACAACAAGAAATTGAAAGAACATCTCTTCAAAACATTATTAAATGGGCAGACGAAGCAGATGAAGAACCAGGCGGAGCACATCATTATAGAACAATTTCTTACGAAAAAGCATTAAAAGCTATTCAGCAGTTGGATCGATTAGTAGAGCGTGAATTGCAAATAGAGCAATCAAAATTGAATAACAGGGCAGAACATAGTTATCAATGAGAAAGAGGCATCACTATAGGGTGATACCTCTTTTATTATTTTATGGAAAATACACCTTTATATGTAATATTTAAATGTTACATATAAAAACAAAATACTTTATAATTAAATATACAAATATAAAGAGGTGATTTTACAAATGCAACCTGCTACACAACTTTCTAATGAACAGAAATACTCTATGTCATGGGGACAATTTATCAGCTCCGTTTTATTCGCTTTTTTCGGAACTGGACTTATTACTGTGTTCCTCGCAATGCCCTTAACAATTTATACAGCAGGTCTTACAGATAAAAAACAAATTGCCCTGTACGAATCTATTGCCAATACTGCAAGTACCGTATTACAACTAACCGTGTTGTTATTCTTCATTTTTAAATTCGAACCCGCAAAAAATTTACTATTAAAATCTTTTAACTTTAAAGCACTGAAAGAATGGCGCACATACGTATACTTACTTCTTTTCTTCGTTATAAACATCATACTCAATTACATACTGTTAAATTATGTGTTCCAAGACGCAACAAAGCAGCAATCTTCCGCACTAAACTTAGACATTTTTAAGCAGTATCAAATATTATTACTTCTCAGCTTTGCAATACTCACACCAATTTTTGAAGAGCTTATTTTCCGTGGTTTTTTACTTCACTTCTTCTCTGAACGCTTTCCATTTTGGATTGCAGCCATCGTAACAAGTTTCTTCTTCGGGATCGCTCATACATACTCACTTGGGGTAATGGTAATTACTTTCTTCATGGGATTATTAATGGCTATTTTATGCAAGAAAACAAAATCCATTATTCCAGCTATGTTATTTCATATTATGAATAATATGTTGGCATTCTTGAGTTAAAAAGAGGTATCATTGCGATACCTCTTTTTACTCTTTTATAACAACTTCAAACTCTTCCGTTTGCACAGAACATCAATGTCAAATCATTACTGTCTGTAAATATTAGCTTCAAAATATCATTTTTACTACACTGATGACTTTTTTGTATAAATATTCTATAATCTTTATATATAACTATAAAATAAATAAGGATAGGTGATTCACTATTATACAAGCCACGCAACTAACTTACCCACAAAAACACCCTATGTCACTCTCACAATTTCTATTTTCACTCGTTTTTGCGATTTGGGGAACAGGATTTCTAGCCGATCTCTTTATAGGCCTTCCTACCGTTATTTATACAGAAGGTTTAACCGATCCAAAACAAATTGCTTTAACAAAATCACTTACTACTTTTGGGAGGCATTTATTTGTATTGTGCATTTTATTAATTTTAATTTATGCATATAAGCCATTAAGAAATTTAATTGTCCCAACACTAAACTTTACAGCATTAAAAAAAGTAAGCACATACATCTATATCATTCTTTTTTACGGACTACATATCGTTAACGATATATTTATAATTAATAATATTTTTCCTGATGCGGTAAAAGAGCAGTCATCCGCTTTAGACCTAGAAATGTTAAAACAATACAAACTATTATTGCTAATAGGTGGCGCTATACTTGTACCTATTTTTGAAGAACTTATAGTCCGCGGTATTATTCTTCACTTCCTACAACAGCGCTTCCCATTTTGGATTGCAGCGTTTGGGTCTAGCTTCCTCTTCGGAATAGGTCATATATACTCAACTGGTGTGATGTTTAGTATGTTCATCATGGGTCTATTTATGGCCATTTTATGTAAAAAAACAAAATCCATTATTCCAGCTATATTACTTCATATTATGAATAATATGTTAGCCTTTTTAGGATAAAGAGAGGTATCATCACGTTACCTCTCTTTACTCTTTTATAACAACTTCAAACTCTTCTTCCGTTAACACTTTTCGATAATTCGTTTTCTTTTCTCCCTCTTCACCAGAAGTTAGGACAGGCGTCAGAAAAATTTTCTTTACACTATCTTCTAATTTTTCAAACCGCCAATAACTATTTTTCGATAATGTAAGACCTGAATGTGGTATTAACTCTTTTCCATCTTGATCTTTCGCGATAAATTTCACCTCTAATTTCGTTCCATTCAACATTTTATAGTTCAACTTCGCAGATATAGGAGAAACTTTTAAATCTTCCACTTCTATTTTTTGACCATTTTCTAATTTAAAATGCTTATGGATTGGGATTGTCTTCGTTTCAGCTTTTAATTTGTCTCCAGATGCTTTAAAGGAAAAGCCCCATTCTCCTTTCCATGTTGAATTCTCTTCTTTTAAAGAGATATCTCTATATACAACTTGTATATCACATTCTCCATGAATTTCTAGAGGGTTCATTTCACCATCTTTTAAATCTATATTTGAGAAAAATGTATACGTGTATTCATTTATTTTCTTGTCCCCGCCGCTACCGCTACCATTTAACTGTTTTCCATTTATATAAATATCAGGGCTAGGATAAGAGCCCTCTAAATTGATACGACTAGACTTAAACGTACTATTAACAATAATCTGCCCTTCATCTATCATCACTTCATCTAACCGTACTTCTACACCGTTATCATAAACTGTTTGTCCTATTGTCGTTTTATATTCTTTTAAAGGTTCCCCTCTACTGTTTACGTAGTCTTCCATTTTACTTCCGATTAACGGTATATCCGCAATCATCCTTCTCATATCTACAGTCATCATCATAATAAATAATGCCGCAGCCGATGTTACAATCGCTACATTCCGTTTCGTATGAGCTTTGTTCGTTTTTATTTTTTTACGAACTCGCTTTTTTATTTTCTGTTTCTCTATATGAGTTAAGTTAACCTCTTCATATTCATTCTCATCCATTTTTATATCATTTAACATTTCATATGGATCTTTCATTTTCTTCACCTCTCTTCTTATTTATTTCATCCGATTATGTAAAAATAATGCCCTTAGTTTCTTCCGACCTCTCGATAGACGATTGTATATAAAAGAAGTTTTCACTCCCATTTTCTCTGCAATATCTTCTACACTATCTTCTTCCACGTAATGCCTCATAAAAATTTCTTTATCGTTCTTCTTTAAATGATTTAATATATGTTCCATATCATTACTAATTTCGTTTTTAGGTGTAGTATGCATTGCTATTTCAACTATTTGATCTAATCCTTTTTCATTTACTGTCTTCGCATATTTTCTCGCATAATCAATAGATTTATATTTTGTAATAGCTGCAATCCAATTTTTTAACGTATTTTTCTCTTCATCATACTTTTCAATATGATTCCAAATTGCCAATAACACATCATCCATACATTCCTCTTGCACATCTTGAAAAGAAGCTAAATGCTTCTGAATAATACTTTTTATTAGTCCGCCGTACTGGTCGATAATAAAATATAATGCTTTTTCGTTCCTGTTCCTTAGCTGATACGCAACATTTTCTTCTGTAATTTTCATATACTCCCTCCTCTCTAACATGCTCTATATCTATTAATTCGTATCATTACTTCTCATTTCTATCAATTTATACATATTTATTAATAATATCCAAAATAAACCTCCTGTAGTAAAATATAACTGATTACTATAGAAGGAAATTATATATGTTGAGCTTACTTTGGATTCTTTATATGTCCTTCTTGTTTTATGTGGAGTTTTCAGTGATATTTTTTTAAATTGTTACTAGCATGAAACATCGTAAATTATTTGTTGGTTTAATAGGGCTACTCACCTTCTCCTTTGTCACTCTACCTTTTGTTTTTGGGGCATTGGGGTGAATAGCGATACAATCCTCCCTATTTCAACTACTTTATATTAGATACTGTTTTCTTTAACTGGATTATTCGCAGGTTTAAGTGAGTTACAGGCAAAAATTAAAAGTATACGTAATATGGGATTCATTATTTTTATCGTTGGAATATTAGAGGTTATCTTCTGGGTACTTTTATCTGTAGGGGATTCATTCTAAATATAATATTTTATCGGAGGTAATACAGAAGTGTTTGGAATATTAACTTGGATGATTTTAGCTCTTACTTTCATGTTATGCGCATTTATCGTTGGTATTTTTTTAATTATTGTAGGCATTAAACACCGTAAATCACTTACTATTACAGCTGGTTTAATTAGCATTTCACTTATCGTTGTTCCTATCACTTGTATAGGTTCTGGAATAGATTTAGAGGGGATGGTTCCAATTTCAGGAACTTTATATTGGTGCTTCTTCTCTTTAGCTGGACTATTAGCTATTATAAGCGGAAGACAAATATCGAGTATTCGTTCTATGGGGACAATTTTGTTTATAACAGGGCTGTGCTCCGTAACTGGTTATCATTTTTTATATCTAACTCTTTAGAAAGACAAAAAGCAGGGAAATTAATTCCCTGCTTTTCTATTTGGTTTATTTCCTGATGGTAAGAAGAACGATAACACCCAAGCAATACCCGCCAGTATCGTTGCAACTAAGAATGCATCGTTAATACCGTTAATTGCAGATAGCTTTGAAATTTGTCCATATAGTAGTTGTGTGCTCATCGCATCTCCTGCTTGCGCTGAGCCAGCTAAGGCTGCTAAACTTTGGCCCATACCGTGTACTTTATCAACTAAAATTGGATTTGACGTCGTTAACATGTTGCCGTAATCTGCTACGTGAGCAGTTGTTTGTTGCGTCATAAGTGTAATTAATATCGCTGTTCCAATTGAACCAGCTACTTGTCTTGACGTATTTTGCGTTGCTGTACCGTGAGAAATTAATTTCATCGGCAGTGCGTTCATACCAGCTGTCATAATTGGCATCATAATGAATGACATACCAATTGAACGTATAATATAATCCATCATAATAACGCTATACGGCGTATCCATCGATAACGTTGTGAATTCGTATGTCGCAAATGTTGTAATTGCTAATCCAACAATGGCTAACGGACGAATACCATATTTATCAAATAGTTTACCTGCAACAGGTCCCATGATACCCATAATTAATGATCCTGGTAGTAATAATAAACCTGATTCAATCGGTGTGAAACCGCGAATGTTTTGCAGATATACTGGAAGTAATAACATACCTCCGAATAATGCCATCGTAACGATTGCATTAATTACTAAAGTAAAAGTAAATACTGGATATTTAAATACTTGTAAATCAAGCATTTTATTGTCTGTCGTTAACTCTCTCCAAATAAATAATGCTAACCCAATTACACCGATAACAAGTGAAATAATAACTTCGGCACTAGTCCAACTATTATTTCCAGCTTCACTAAATCCGTACAATAAGCTTCCTAGTCCAATACTTGAACTAACAACACCAAATATATCTAATTTCGTTTTAGACACTGGCTGAGCTAGTGTAAAGAATTTTAAAGATAGGAACGTAATAATTAAACCGATAATAAACATCGCATAGAACATTAAGTTCCAGCTGTAATTTTCAATCACCCAACCTGTTACAGTTGGTCCGATAGCTGGAGCTAAAATCATCGCTACACCTAGTAATCCCATCGCCGCTCCACGCTTATGAGGCGGGAACAATGTCATGAAGATATTCATACCAACCGGCATTAAGATACCTGCACCAACCGCTTGAATAACGCGGCCCGTCATCATCATCGTAAAGTTTCCTGAAGTAGCACAAATGATAGATCCTACCGTGAAGAATAACATTGCCGCTACGAATAATTTACGATACGTAAATCGTGAAACTAAAAAGGCACTAATCGGTACTAAAATACCATTTACAAGCATGAAACCTGTAATTAACCATTGTGCTGTTGAAGTTGATACGTTAAATTCATTCATTAACGGAGGCAATGCAACGTTAATGATTGTTTGGTTTAAAATAGAAACAAACATGCCGAGAATTAATACAGCTACAACTGCTTTTACGTTCACATTCTCTACAGGCGTAGATATTTGTTTTTTCGGCACTTCTTCTTCTTGCTTTCCTGTTTCTAATTCAACTACATTAGAAATTTCCTTTTCTTGCTTTCGTTCAATTTCTTTCTCTTCTGTTTCTACCTTACTTACTTCTATTTTATTTACGGCTGGGACTTGTTCTTCTCCCACGTTCGTTTTTTTCTTTCGTAAAAGACGATTTACAAGGAAGAAGACGATTATACAAAATAGTGCATATCCTGCAATTGCAATTGAGGACATCTCATCTCCCCCTTACTTATGAATACGAACTGACACATTCATTCCAGGAACAATATTTACTGATTTGCTATGATCTAAAGAAATTTTAACTGGTACTACTTGTGTTACTTTCGTATAGTTCGCTGTTGCGTTGCTTGATGGTAACATAGAGAATGTGTTCGCTGTTGTTAATCCAACCTGCTCTACTTTTCCTGATAACGTTGTATCTGGGTATGCATCTACATACACATCTACATCTTGACCTTTTTGTACATCGTCAACATCTGTTTCTTCAATGTTTGCTGTTACCCATAAATTGTTCATATCAAATGCGTAAGCAATTGGGCTACCTGCTCCAACGAAAGCATTTGTCGTCGCGTTTGATTGTACAACTGTTGCATTTTGCGGAATTGTTACATCTACTGTTTGTTCTCCATTTGCTGCCGCTACAGTGACAGCACCTAATTTATCATTCTCATTGTAGTTCTTACCTACTTCAGCTTTCCAGTCAGTTAATTTACCTGCTACTGGCGATGCAATCGGAATTACCTTTCCATCAATTTTTGCATTGTCTGTTTTTAAGTAATTTTCCGCTTGATTGTAATAGTAATAACCGCCAATACCGCCGCCAACTAGTACAATTAATGTGATAATGTTGATAATCACCATTCTTCGAAACTGATTCATTGCATTCCTCTCCTTATATCGCATATAATTTTTTTCTAAACTATTTACGTCCTTATTGTTTAGATTGTTTAATTGTTAATTATATTAACCTTTAAACAAAAAAATCACACCATTTACAGCGTAAACGAGAATATGTCTACCTGCGAGCGGTGCTGATTTCTGAAGGACTATCGTTTATAATTATAAATAATTATTTTGAAACTACAACCGACAATTTCCGTATGAAATGTCGCTTAAACAACAATATAATACCATCGTGTTGTTTAAGTATAAAAAATTAAACGAGGAGAAGTAACAATGTCTATTAAAAATACAAACGATCCACGTGTAAAGCGGACGAGACAACTCATACAGGATGCTTTTGTCGCTTTAGTAGGCGAAAAGGGTTTTGAAAATGTAACTGTTCAACATATCGCAGAACGCGCTCCTGTAAATCGTGCTACGTTTTATAGCCATTACCATGATAAATATGACTTATTAGACAAAAGCATTGAAGAAATGTTAGAGAAGCTAACAGAAGTTATTAAACCAAAAAATAGAAATAAAGAAGAGTTTCAACTTACATTTGATTCACCAAATCCAACCTTTCTAGCCTTATTCGAACATATTGCAGAAAATGCGAACTTCTATAACGTTATGCTTGGTGATAAAGCTGCTGGAAACTACTCTTATAAAATGATGAAAACAATACAAACTCATTTAACATTAAGCTTATCTATTTCACAGCCAGATGATAAAGATCTTATGGTTCCTCGTGATATTTTAATTAGTTATGTGACAGGGGCTCACATTGGGATGATCATGTCATGGCTAAAAAGAGGAATGATATATACCCCACATTTTATGGCCATGCAATTAACTCGTTTAATTATTTTGGGCGCTCATACTGCTGCAGGATTAGAAAGACCTTTTTAAAACATAAAAAAAGGCGAAGGATATTATCCTTCGCCTTTTCTATTAATTAAATGTAATGTTATGTACAGCCTCTTTATCAAGACGTTTAATAACTTCTACAATTAACTTCACTGCATTTTCATAGTCATCACGGTGTAACATTGCCGCATGAGAATGAATGTAGCGCGTTGCAATCGTAATTGCCATAGACGGGATACCATTTACAGCAATATGAATGGCACCTGCATCCGTTCCTCCGCCCGCTACTGAATCATATTGGTACGGAATTTCCAATTCATCAGCAACATCAACTACAAAGTCACGTAAACCTGTATGTCCAATAACAGAAGCATCATATAAAATGATCTGTGGTCCATCGCCCATTTTGCTTTGCGCTTCTTTTGCCGTTACACCTGGCGTATCTCCAGCGATACCAACATCTACCGCAAACGCGATATCTGGTTTAATATAGTTTGCAGATGTTTTCGCACCACGAAGACCGACTTCTTCTTGTACAGTACCTACGCCGTATACAACGTTTGGATGCTTCTCATCTTTTAATTGTTTTAATACGTCAATTGCAATTGCACAACCGATTCGGTTATCCCATGCTTTTGCAAGTAACATTTTTTCATTTTTCATCACTTGAAATTCAAAGTAAGGTACAACTTGATCTCCTGGTCGTACGCCCCACTCCATTGCCTCCTCTTGGCTAGAAGCACCAATATCGATGAACATGTCTTTAATATCAACTGGCTTTTTACGCGCTTCTGGAGGTAAGATATGCGGTGGTTTTGAACCAATTACACCTGTTACATCTCCTTTACGCGTTACAATTGTCACGCGCTGCGCAAGCATAACTTGTGACCACCAGCCACCAACTGTTTGGAAACGAAGGAAACCTTTGTCATCAATTTGCGTAATCATAAAGCCAACTTCATCTAAATGACCTGCAACCATAATTTTCGGGCCGTTTTCTTCCCCTACTTTTTTCGCAACTAAACTTCCTAAATTATCAGTAGAAAGTTCGTCCGCAAACGGCTCAATATATTTCTTCATTACTTCGCGTGGTTCACGCTCGTTACCCGCAATACCACGTGCATCTGTTAATTCTTTTAGCATTGTCAATGTCGCGTCTAATTTTCCCATTGCCAACACCCTCCTTTTTCTTCAGTCACTTCATTATACAAAAGGAAATTGAAATATTCAAAAATTAAATCAGTATCCTTGTGTTTGACGCTGATGATTTACTTCGTTTTTATCTAAATACGCCTTTTCAATCTCTTCTTGTTCAAACTCAAGTGCTTGTCCAAGTCGAAGGTAGCTTGTAAATAATTCAATATAATTCGTAATAGATGGTTGATCTGTAAAACGAATCACTTTCGCATATGTGTCTAAGAAAATTTCTACTTGTGTTTTATTCGTTTGTGCACATTTATAGAATAGGAAGTTTTTATCAATACCTAAATCAATTCCGATTGATAAAATAAAATGCAAACCATCTACGTATTCTTCTAATATTACTTCACGTTCTGATGCTGGTTTGTTGCTCCAATATTTAAAACAACGTGTTTCATTTGCAAGTTCTCCAATTTCTACAAGAAGAGCCAACATTTTTTCTTTTAATAACTTTTTCGGTTGTAAGTCATGCTCTTTCACAATACGGTCATCTAATTCTTTTTGTAATTTAAATAGTTGTAGTAAGTCCATTCTATTGTCCTCCTCCAACATCGCATTTTACGCAACAATGTTGTTTCATCTCAAAGTTCATTATTATTTTTCGTTTCTTATTAATAAGTCAGCCATTTATCTCTTTACAAAATAGCTTGTCCTTAATTTACAAATACGTTTCAGTCATCACTATTAGATTGTTCACTCCGATTGGTGGTAGTTAATCATTATACGTGGATTGTCCACTAATAAAAATATTATTTTATCTGATGAAAGTTCCATATCATCTTTCCATTATAGCAGTGTCGTTTCAGGTAGGAAAGATACTCTTCTTTCCAAAGGGATATAATTAAAAAAAGCCAGGAGGATTCTCCTGGATTCATATGTATATTCTTCTATATTGCTATAGCTTTTATATTGATTTTGTCATATCGATAACGACATATCTCTCTTTGTATACAAACAAAAAACCTTAGAAGAAAAATCTTCTAAGGTTTCAACTAATTAATTAGTTAATGTTGTTTTTTGCAACTGTTGCTAATTCAGCGAAAGCTTTTTCGTCATGAACAGCTAAGTCAGCAAGCATCTTGCGGTTAACTTCGATGCCAGCATTTTTAAGACCGTGCATTAAGCGGCTGTAAGAAAGACCATTCATACGAGCTGCTGCGTTGATACGTGTAATCCATAATTTACGGAAGTCACGTTTCTTTTGACGGCGGTCACGGAATGCATACATTAGAGATTTCATAACCTGTTGGTTAGCAACCTTGAATAATGTATTTTTTGAACCGTAGTAACCTTTTGCTAATTTAATTACTTTTTTACGACGTTGACGAGTAACTGTACCACCTTTTACTCTTGGCATAATATTACCTCCTAATTGTTCTATATATCAGCCGAACTTATTTTAAGTTGTCAAGCATTTGACGAATGCGTTTGAAGTCACCAGCGCTTACTACACCAGCTTTACGTAGTTTACGTTTAGCTTTTGTAGATTTGTTAGCGAATAAATGGCTTGTGTAAGCGTGAGAACGTTTCAGTTTACCTGATCCAGTCTTTTTGAAACGCTTTGCAGCGCCGCGATGAGTTTTTTGTTTAGGCATAGGTATTTCCTCCTCTATCTATTACTTATCGTTTTTCGGTGCTAAAACTAAGAACATACTGCGTCCTTCCATTTTAGGCTTAGATTCGATTGTACTAACTTCAGCACAAGCTTCTGAGAAGCGATCTAAAACACGTTGACCGATTTCTTTATGAGTAATGGCACGTCCTTTAAAGCGAATTGACGCTTTAACCTTGTCGCCTTTCTCTAAAAACTTGATAGCATTACGAAGTTTTGTGTTAAAGTCATGTTCATCAATTGTTGGACTTAAACGAACTTCTTTCATGCTAATTACTTTTTGATTTTTGCGCTGTTCTTTTTCTTTCTTCTGTTGCTCAAAGCGGAATTTACCGTAGTCCATAATGCGGCATACTGGCGGTTTCGCATTTGGAGCAACTAATACTAAATCAAGATTAAGATTTGCAGCTAAGTCTAAAGCGTCATTACGAGACTTGATTCCAAGTTGATCGCCATTTGCGCCAACTAAACGTACTTCACGTGCACGAATTTGCTCGTTAATCATCATATCCTTGCTAATAGTAAGCCACCTCCAAGGTTTTCTCAGAACATATTTTGTAGTCATAGAACCCGACAAAAAAAGTGCGGGCATACGACACCCACACTTGTAAAATCTTAAGTAAGAAATACATTTACCTGTAAACTGCGAATGCGTCCATCAGGTGAGAAGCGGGTGCTTCTACTTGTTCCACAAAACAATATTCTATTATCCTTGATGAGTTTATCATAGGACATGACGTCTGTCAAGAAGACGCGATGTGTTTTACTAACAACAAGAAATATTGTAACAAACAACTAACATACTTGCAATACTTTTTTACGATAAGTATTACTTGGTTTTTTTTTCTAATTTCCCTAACTCATATTACATAGAAAAGCCACGGTATACCGCGGCAATTTCTTATCGTTTTCCTTCTACTTTAATCATATCAACAAAAGCATCTAATGCGATTGTTTCTGATTTTTGTTCACCGTATTTACGTACGTTTACGCCGTTTTCAGTTACTTCATTGTCACCTACTACAAGCATGTACGGAATTTTTTGCATTTGTGCTTCACGGATTTTGTAACCAATTTTCTCTTCACGAGTATCTAATTCAACACGGATACCAGCACGGCGTAATTCATCTTGTACTTTCTTCGCATAGTCTAAATGTACTTGCGGAGAAACTGGAATTACTTGCGCTTGAACCGGAGCTAACCAAGTTGGGAATGCACCTTTGTATTCTTCAATTAAGAAGGCTACGAAACGTTCCATAGTTGATACAACACCACGGTGAATTACAACTGGACGATGTTGTTTACCGTCTTCACCAACGTAAGCTAATTCAAAGCGTTCTGGAAGTAAGAAGTCTAATTGTACAGTTGAAAGTGTTTCGTCTTTTCCAAGAGCAGTACGAACTTGAACGTCAAGTTTTGGACCGTAGAATGCCGCTTCACCTTCAGCTTCATAGTAATCAAGACCCATTTCATCCATAGCTTCTTTTAACATACCTTGTGCTTTTTCCCACATCTCGTCATCAGCATAATACTTTTTAGTATCAGCTGGGTCACGATAAGATAGACGGAATGAATAGTTCTCTAAACCGAAATCTTTGTACACTTCTAGAGTTAAGTTTACAACACGTTTTAACTCTTCTTTAATTTGATCTGGGCGAACGAAAATGTGTGCATCGTTTAAAGTCATTCCGCGTACACGTTGTAATCCAGATAACGCACCTGACATTTCATAGCGGTGCATTGTTCCAAGTTCCGCAATACGGATTGGTAATTCACGGTAGCTGTGAATATCGTTTTTATAAACCATCATGTGGTGAGGGCAGTTCATTGGACGAAGAACTAACTCTTCATTATCCATTTCCATTGATGGGAACATACCATCACGGTAGTGATTCCAGTGACCAGAAGTTTCGTAAAGCTCTCTGCTTCCTAGTACTGGAGTGTATACGTGATCATAGCCTAAGCTTGCTTCTTTATCAACGATGTAACGCTCGATAATACGGCGGATTGTTGCACCTTTTGGTAACCAAAGCGGTAAACCTTGTCCTACTTTTTGGCTATTAGTAAATAATTTTAATTCTTTACCTAATTTACGGTGATCTCGCTCTTTCGCTTCTTCAAGCATACGTAAGTGCTCATCTAATTCTGCTTTCTTAACGAATGCAGTACCGTAAATACGTTGTAGCATTTTATTATTGCTATCGCCGCGCCAGTAAGCACCCGCAACGCTTAATAATTTAAACACTTTAATTTTCCCTGTAGATGGAAGGTGAACCCCACGGCAAAGGTCGAAGAATTCGCCTTGCTCATAGATTGAAATAACTGCATCTTCTGGAAGATCGTTAATTAAATCTAATTTTAACTCATCGCCGATTTCTTCAAAACGACGAAGTGCTTCTGCACGTGGCACTTCATGACGAACGATTTCTAAGTTTTCGTTCACGATTTTTTGCATTTCTTTTTCGATTTTCTTAAAGTCTTCAACTGTAATTGCTTCTTCCATATCAATATCGTAGTAGAAGCCATTTTCGATTACTGGACCAATGCCAAGCTCAAGCTTAGCATCTTTATATAAACGTTTTAACGCTTGTGCTAAAAGGTGGGCTGTTGAATGGCGTAAAATGTATAAGCCATCTTCAGAATCTAATGTAATAATAGAAACTGCACCATCTTCTTCGATTGGTGTAACAAGATCAATCATCTCATCGTTTAATTTTCCAGCCACAGCTTTTTTCTTTAAGCCTGGGCTAATAGAAGCTGCGATTTCTTCAGTTGTTACGCCTTTTGGAAACTCCTTCACAGCTCCATCAGGGAAAGTAATTTTAACTACATCTGCCATCACTGGTCACTCCTCTTTTTTTTCAAAATAAAAAACACTCATCCCGTAAAAAGGGACGAGTGTTGAATTCGTGGTTCCACCCTTGTTCCAATTAACCTTATTGTTAATTGCTCAAGTTCAACATAACGGTGTTGTCCGTTAGCAATTACTAGAAAAACCGTTCACTGCTAAAGTTTAGAGGTGGTAAGTAATCATCCCGTACTAGGAAGCTCACACCCTAAGGCTTCCCTCTCTGAAAATCGTAGAAAACTACTCATGTCCTCATCATGACATTTCAATATATTTCATTTATGTAGGTAATTATATGCTCAAAAACTTAGAAAATCAAGGGCGTTACCTTTATTTTTTAAATTTTTCACATTGCGCTCAAACTCATGTAATCCATGTAATTGTACCCGTTCTTGAAATACATTTCGCAAAGTAATAATCATATTATGGTCTTGTTCTTTCGTATATAAATAAATTTTTTTCGGCGAAATAGAGAGAAGTGGTGCAATTACTTTCGTATCAATATATACATCCTTTTGCTTTAATAATTCCTCATCTATATATTGAACCAATTTCTCCTGTTTTAAACGCCTACCTTTATCATCATAGAAAATAAAGCTTTCATCAAAAATAAGATGCACACAGGACAAACGTGATTTTCGGCTGCGCACTTGTTGCCTTAGCGTCTCAATAAACATTTGATATTCTTGTTCCAACTTATACTCATCAATCGACACTTCTGCAAGCTTAGCTACCATTTCCCTATATGTACGAAGGCGAAAACGAACATATGATGAAAACGAGAACGAAAGCGGATCACAAAGCCAGTTATTTAAAGAGGTTTTAATATATGATTCAAATGTATGACGTGTTAGTTCACGAGCAATCCCTTTTCTTCTTCCCTTTAAAATCTCATGTGCCATATGCAATATTTGATGACACTCTTCCTCTTCTTCATAAAAAAACTTCTCTTTTAAGATCGTATAAATCCACTCGTTTTGCTTTACATTCACAATGAAATATACCATTACTGGCAATAAAATCTTTTCAATATAATTCGATTCACATACTGGTATATGAATTACAATCTTCTGTTCCTGTAAATACACACTCGTTTCCTTATATAACAGTTCCGCTCTTTTCAGTAGTTGTCTATATACATGCGTAGCATCATTTTTTTCTTCGAAGCAAATTTCAATCACTTTTGTCCCCCCTTTTATCCCTGCTCTAAAGGATTGTATCTATACGTTACAAATCCTATAAGAGTCCGTCCCGTGGAAGTTCACTCTTAGTAGAATTACACTTCTTAGCGTTAGAAAATCCACTCGATATGGCTTGCTAATTTTATATATATTAAGGGAGGGAGAAAAAAATGATACAAGCTACAATGAATTTTCTATAAGAACTTTTTGTTTTGCAATTCACCTAGTCTGAAAAGTGTTCAAAACGAAAAAAAAAGAGCAAGCTTCTCAGCTTGCTCTTTACTTATGACGTCGGTTTTTCCCGCCAATTGTAATTGGCTTCGCTAAATATTTAATTCGTTCCATAATACGCGCTGCTTTCATTTGTTCTGCTTCACCACGCTGTGTATACGTTAAATGATGTTCCAATTCCTTGAAATCAAAATTAGAAGTAAAGAACGTCGGTAAGTTTTCTAACATACGGAATTGCAAAATTGCGCCAAGCACATCATCACGTACAAAGCTTGACATCGCTTCAGCTCCAATATCATCTAACATTAAAACTTGTACGCGTTTTACCGCATCAATCTTTTCCCCAATCGAATTATCTTGAATCGAACTTTTAATTTCACGTAGAAATTCAGGGAAGTATACGAGCATCGAACTTATTTTCTTTCGAGCAAGCTCATTCGCAATTGCTCCTAACAGATACGTTTTCCCTACACCAAATTTACCGTACAAATATAAACCTTGTACTTTTTTACCAGGTTCATATGTACTTAAAAATTCATTAGCTGCGCCAATTGCCTCAATACGAGCATCTAAATCTGAAGGATCTAAGTTTTCCATCGTTGCCTGTAAAATGTCAGTTGGCATATATACACTTTGAACGAGTTTTTCATATTTCTTTCTCTCGTCATATGCTACTTTTCTAACGCAACGATCGTATTGAATATCGATCATCTTCCCTTGGATAACGAGCTTCGGCTCATATCCTTGCAGCATGTTTTTACACGAACCTAGATCGGGACAATCCGCACAACCTACACTTTGTCCAATATATTCGTATAATTTCACAAGACTGCGCTCAATCATAGAAGTTGTTACTTCACCTTTATGCTCGTCTATAAATTCTTTCACGCGCGGATGTGCCATTACTTCCGCCTTTAATACTTCATATCTATTTTTAAAATTTTCATTTTCCATTAACTTTGCAAATGAATTTTGAATATGCTCCATTTTCTCACCTCAAAGAGCGTTCATTCTCTTCTATTAATCACGCTTATATTTTTTTAACACTTCTTCTAGTCGTTTTCGTTCATCATCTAACGTACTTACATCTTTTTTCTTACTTATATCTTTCTTGACTGTTTCTTTCTCTTGTTCTTTCGGCTCTTCTTTCAGCCAATCTGGTACCATTTCTTGTCGTACCGTTTTCTTCGATGTACGACCTTTTTTCTTCGTCTCAGCCCACTCTTGATATTGGCGATTCTCTTCTTTCGCTAATGCCATTGCTTCAGCTACTGTACCTACCTTTTTACGTGCCCAATGCCCAGCAATCTTCTCCACATACGTTTTCGCAAGTTTCATATCCGAGCGTAGCATAACGTAATAAATAAGTACATTCACAACACCTGGCGCTAACTTTTGATTAATCATCACATCTTCAACGATTTGCAAGTCAGCCTTTGTCGCCTCTGCCCCACCAGAGATTTCTTTCAATAGTTGTTTTGGTGAGATTTCCTCTAGCTGTTTGATTAACATCTCTTCTTGCGTAGAAGGCTCTTTTTCTTTCATCATACGTGCAGCGTGAGGCTGTACTCTTTCACTTAATACAGGTAACGCTTGACCGTTTTCGAACTGATACCAATCACGCGCTCCTTTTCTAAGCCTTTCGATATCAATTGTCTGCATCTCTGTCACCGCACCAAGCACGATATTTTGCATCGATAACACATCTACATCATACACGTAGGCAAGTGTAATGACACATTCTCGCACTTGATCTGTAATCGCCTTTTTAGGGACAAGAGCGGACAAGCCATCTACAAATAAGGAGAAATCAAAGAAATCATTCCAAACTTTCGGAGCGTCTCCCTTCTCGCGACTTGGCATAGCTGTCGTTTTTGGAATACGAAGATCTTCTTGCGCATGCTCAAGCTGCCCTGGATTGAACGAACCGAACACATCATTGAAAGAACGCGTAACATTTTCATAAGATGCAAAATCAAATTCTTCTTCTAAGAAATATTGCTTTACTTGATTATATTTTGTCCGACTCAATCGATTGTATAAAAAGATACTTAACACAATATCATCAAAAAACTGCTTCGGAGATAAAGGTGGTTGCAGCTCATATATAAACATTCGAATATCTTTTTCTTTCTTAATATATATCTTCAAAAGTCCAATTGCCTCTAACTTTACTCGTTCCTCATATATTTCGGGAAGCTGCATTTGCATGGTCACCATAAGGGAATGATGTGTATTCTCTTTTCCAAACACACGGTCTTGCTCTAACTCTCCCCATAGCGTCATGTACAAGCTAAAAGCTCTACTACCTATTAATGGCTGATACAACATCGTCAACACTTTTCGGTCGTAATTATGCAGTAACCCTTTCGCACTTACTTTATAACGATCAATTGGCAATAGCTCCATCCATGACTGTTTTTCCATTCTTGCTTTTCCTTTCTCTCATCCAATCTATCCTCTACTTCATTCGTTCTACCTTCATTATATAATTTCTTAGCGAAAAAGAGCTATTAGCTTTCGCTTCTAGCTCTCTTATCTCGTTACTTACGGTATGTAAAGAGAATAAAATCCAACTTCTACTCTCTTTCTTTTTGCAGTATATCTTTTAATTCTTCAATAAATACATTTAAATCTTTAAATTGGCGATATACAGAAGCAAAACGCACGTAAGCAACATCATCGATATCACGTAGTTCTTCCATAACAATTTCACCAATCATATCACTTTTCACTTCTGATATACCTAAATTACGAAGTTCACGTTCCACGCTTTGAGTTACTTCTTCTAATTGTCTTAAAGATACTGGCCTTTTTTCGCACGCTTTAATTAAGCCACGTAAAATCTTTTCTTTATTAAACTCTTCTCGTGTTCCTTCTTTTTTTACAACGATAAGAGGTGACTCTTCCACTCTTTCAAATGTCGTAAAGCGGCTTAAACAGCTTTCACACTCTCTCCTTCTTCGAATAGAGCGCCCCTCGTCTACCGGACGCGAATCTAACACTCTTGTACCATTATGAGAACAGGATGGACAACGCAATATATTCACTCCTTTACACTATACTCTTTATTTTTTCTCTACTTACTTCATCTGACAATATATATACATTATTATATAACTCATTTTAACTCTCTTACCACTTTAAGTTTAAGCGCATTATTTTATCATCTCGTTTTTAAAAATACGATGATAGATGCGGTGTTAACTTATTCGTAAGAGCTCCATTTCTTCAACTAACGAGTACGTTATATTTTCCCTTTTTTATAAACTAAAAAAGAGGTGCATTATACACCTCTTTACATTTTAAATCAATTATGTTCTTTTTTAAAGAGCTTTTGTTTCTCTCTGCTTAATTTCGAAGCTACCAGTGCCTCGAGGAAGCTCGATGCTCTCACGCGTTTTCGCGTTTAAACCTTCTGCAATATATTCTGCAGCAACATTTGGATCAATACGATCCCCACAAGTATAAACATCAATACTTGCGTAACCGTGCTCCGGAAAGCTATGAATTGTTAAATGTGATTCCGAGATAATTACTACTCCACTTACACCTTGTGGTGCAAATTTATGGAAAGCAACCTCACGCACTTCAGCACCAGCTCTTAGTGCTGCATCCACAAATAATTGTTCAATATACGGCATGTCATTAAGCTTGTCGAAATCGCAATCCCAAAGTTCAGCGATCACGTGACGACCCATCGTATCCATAGTATCCATTCTACAGTTCCCCCTTGTAAATTTATTCTAACTGTTCGAATTGAAAACTAATTTGCAATTTGGCTTGCTCCACTACCACGGGGGAAAGTTAGTCCAGAGAGGTCCTAACCCTTTAAGTAGTGACTACGTACCTCAGCTCTTAAGTTTACGAGTGTTAGTATACTTTGTTTATTTTCATTTTGCAACAACAGTTTTTTCGATTTTCTGTCATATTTTCCTCTTTACTTTTCCCTAAAAAAAATAAATGATTCACAAATACAGTAATCCCAACGTTTCGTGGTATGTCCACTTCTGAAAATATACTCATATAATTTTTTTCCTTTTCAGAAAAAAATAAAAAAAAGAGGGCAAATATTCCACTTGCCCTCTCCCTTATTCACTTAAATATGTTGCACATTTTCTTGCTTCGCTAATTCGTCAACAACTAACGTTACAAGATCTACAACACGACGAGAGTAGCCCCACTCATTATCATACCAAGCAAGCACTTTCACTTTACGATCACCCATTACCATTGTAGATAAACCATCAATGATAGCTGAGTGTGTATTTGTATTAAAGTCAATAGATACTAAAGGCTCTTCGCTGAATTCTACAATACCTTTTAACGCACCGTTTGCAACAGTTTTGAATGCATCGTTAATAGCTTCAACTGTCACATCACGTTTTACATCTACTACTAAGTCAACAAGAGACACGTTTGGTGTTGGTACACGAAGTGCCATACCGTGAAGTTTTCCATTTAAATGCGGAAGAACTTTTGCTAGCGCTTTCGCAGCACCTGTCGTTGTCGGAATAATTGATTGTCCGCAAGCACGTGCTCTTCTTAAATCTTTATGTGGGTTATCAATATTTTTTTGGTCATTTGTATAAGCGTGAACTGTCGTCATTAAACCGTTTTCAATTCCAAACTGCTCATCTAACACCTTAACAACAGGCGCTAAACAGTTTGTTGTGCAAGATGCATTTGAAATAACAGTATGTTTTGTAATATCTAATTGGTCTTCGTTCACACCAACTACAATTGTTACATCTTCATTTTTACCAGGCGCTGTTAAAATAACTTTTTTCGCTCCAGCTTCAACATGAAGAATTGCTTTTTCTTTTGAATTAAATTTACCAGTTGCTTCAATTACAACTTCAACACCTAGATCTGTCCAAGGCAATTCCTTTGGATCGCGGTTGTTTAAAAGGCGAATCATTTTCCCATCAACTAATAAGTGATCTTCAAATGCTTCTACTGTTCCGTCAAACTTGCCGTGAACTGTATCATATTTAATTAAATGTGCTAACGTTTCAGATGGATAGCTTGCATTGATTGCTACAATTTCGAATGCGCTTTCTTTTATTGCCTGACGAAATACCATTCTCCCAATACGTCCAAATCCATTAATTGCCACACGAGTCATAATATGTTATCCCCCTTGAATGCGTTATACTATTTATCTCCAATCCCAATAATAGTATAACACAAAAAGGGGATATGTCACTAAGCATTTTCATTAATTTCACAATTTTTTAGTCAATAATGTTCCAATTCTTTAAAATCACCTGCAATTGTGTTTTCGTTCCCATAATTGTGCCATCATTATTTATCACTTCATCTGCATTCTTCACTTTTTCTTCTAACGGCATTTGAGATTGAATACGAGCTGTTGCTTCTTCTTCTGAAAAATTATTTCGCTTCATTAAACGTTCTAATTGCGTATGGGGCTTAACTGCTACAACTAAAACGCGGTCAACGAGACTTGTTAATTTACTTTCAAATAAGAGAGGGATATCTAACACAACCGCTTGCACCCCTTCTTTTATGTACATTTCCTTTTGCCTATTCATTTCCTCACGCACTGCAGGATGAACTATTTTATTTAACTGCAATCGTTTTTCTTCATTATAGAAAACGACGCTTCCTAATTTTGGACGGTCCAGTTCTCCATCTTCTTGCAATACTTCCGTTCCAAACACTTCTACTATTTTGTTATATGCTGGTTTTCCTCGTTCTACAACTTCTCTTGCAATAATGTCCGCATCAATAACCGGTATACTTAACTCACGAAACATTTCTGATACCGTACTTTTTCCACTTGCAATGCCTCCCGTTAATCCAATTACTACTGTCATGATAATCCTCCTCACAATATAAAAGGCGCGAAACTAATGTTCCACGCCCATACTTACATTTTCCAAATTCCAATAATAATGAGTAATACCCCAGGCAGGAATGTAAATTTTTGTAACCATTTCATATTTGATAAAACCGTTCCAAGTTTCATTCCAATAAATAAAAACAAAGAACTCATAACCGCAACTAATACAGCCATCATAGCAGGGGCATACCCTAATAAAGATGCACCAATTCCGGCACCAAACGAATCTATAGAAAGAGCGATACCAAGAAGCAATGCTTCTCCTGCAGAAATGGTGCCTGATTTATCAAAATCTGCTACAGTCGGTTTCCGTAAAATTTGAATCACTAGCCCGAGCGAAGCAATTTCTAATTTCCATACTTTCTCCTCTTGCTTCGGTTCTTCTTTTTTCTCACTTCGAAAAAATTGGTATAATACCCAAATTCCGATTCCAATAAGAACAAGCCCACCGATACGCGTTGCGATAACAGGTGAAAAGATTTTCGCGATCATATGTCCAATTCCCATTGAAACAAGCATAACAGCTGCTGAACACATTCCGATAATTATAATTGATCTTAGTGGAATTCTTACGCTTCTTAAACCATATGTTAGCCCTACACTACAGCTATCTAAGCTTAATGTAAAAGCTAATAAAATAAGAGATAAATAAAGGTACATCGGTAAGCTCCTCCCTTATACATAGCTCTGCTGTATGTATATGACAAATGCCTATCCGATGTTATCCCTTTTCTATATTCTCGGCTGACAAATCGGGCAGTAATGCGTTCCTCTTCCGCCAACAACTGTTTTTTCTAATATCGTACCGCAAGTCACACACGGTTCTCCTTTTTTTCCATATACATTTAGAAGTTCTTGGAATGAGCCAATTTGCCCTTGTGAGTTGATATATGTTCGAATTGTACTTCCGCCACGCTTCACTGCTTCGCCTAACGTTGTAACAGTCGCCTCGTAAATTCGTTCAATTTCTTCTGCTGTTAAAGACGAAGCTTCTCGTTCCGGATGAATTTGAGAACGGAATAAAACCTCATCTACATATATATTTCCAAGCCCTACTAAAAGACGCTGGTCTAATAATACGACTTTTATTTTACGATTGGTCTTTTGCAATCTTTCTTGTAAATACTGCGGTGTCAATTCAGCATCAAACGGCTCCGGACCTAAGTCAGCAAGAGGCATTTGATTCAACTCTTCACCTTTCTTAAAGAGATGCATCGTACCAAACTTTCTCACATCTTTATAATGTAATTCAGTTCCATCTGTAAATAAGAAACGGACGTGTGTATGCTTATCAATCGGTTCACCCTCTTGATGCAGTAAAAACTTACCTTCCATACGTAAATGTGAAACAATAACATAATTCGTTACATATAAAAGCAAAAACTTCCCTCTTCGCTTTATATTTTCAATCTTTTCGCCTCTTAGCATTTCTTTAAAAATTTCTGCATCATCCGGACGTTTTACTATTTTCGGATACGTAACAATAACATCTGCAATCGTTTTTCCTGTTACAAGATTTTCAAGTGTCCGTCTGACGTTTTCAACCTCTGGTAATTCCGGCATTTCATCACTTCCTTATTTTGCGTCGTACCAAGTTGGACCGTAAGAATAATCAACTTTCAGCGGAACTGCAAGTTCAATTGCATGCTCCATTACTTCAGGTACAAGCTTCTCTAATTTTTCAATTTCTTCTTTTGGTGCTTCAAATATTAATTCATCGTGTACTTGCAGAAGAAGACGCGCTTGTAATCCTTCTTCTTCTAAACGATCTGCCATAATAATCATCGCTTTTTTAATAATATCTGCTGCAGTACCTTGAATTGGTGTATTCATAGCTGTACGCTCAGCAAAGCTACGTAAATTAAAATTACGACTCGTAATTTCTGGAATATAACGGCGGCGATTTAATAATGTAGCCACATATCCTTTTTGTTTCGCATCTTTTACGATGTCATTCATGTATTCTTGTACACCAGGGAAACTTTCTAAATACTTTTCAATAAATTCCGCTGCTGCTTTTCTTGTAATTCCTAAGTTTTGCGAAAGACCATAATCACTAATACCGTACACAATTCCGAAGTTAACAGCTTTTGCTTGTCGTCTCATATTCGAAGTTACTTCATCTTTTTCAACGCCAAATACATCCATCGCTGTTTTCGTATGAATATCCATGTCATGTTGGAACGCTTCAACTAGCCCTTTATCATTTGCAATATGAGCTAATACACGAAGTTCAATTTGTGAATAATCCGCTGCGTACATAATCCATCCTTCTTCTGATGGAACGAATGCCTGACGAATCTTTCTTCCTTCTTCTAATCGAATCGGGATATTTTGCAAGTTTGGATCCGTTGAACTTAATCGACCCGTTTGCGTTAATACTTGATTGAAACGCGTATGGATTTTAGATGTGTCTTCATGTACAACTTTTAATAAACCTTCAATATAAGTTGAATTTAGTTTCCCTAATTGACGGTAATGTAAAATGTTTGGAATAATTTCATGATGATCCATAAGCTTGTCTAGTACATCAGCTGACGTAGAATAACCTGTTTTCGTCTTTTTAATAACTGGTAAGTTTAAGTTCTCAAACAGAATAACACCAAGCTGCTTCGGTGAATTAATATTAAATTCTGTTCCCGCAAGCTTATAAATTTCCTGTTCCATTTCCTTTAATCTACCTGCAAGTTCTTCTCCCATATTACGAAGACGCTCCGTATCAACTTTTACACCTTTTACTTCCATATCAGCTAATACACGAGCCAGTGGTAATTCTAACTCTGTAAACAGTTCATATTGCTCATTCTTCTCTAACTCTTCAACGAATGTTTGCTTTACATCATATAATACATGCACTTTACGAGCTACATGCTCCGCTACTAATTCTAGCTCTGGAACAGCACGCTTCGCGCCTTTTCCGTAAACTTCTTCATCGGATTTCACAGCATGTGTTTCTTTCATTTTCGCTACAGTACGGAAATCTTTATCCGTATCAGCTGGATCAAGTAAATAAGCAGCTATTAATAGATCAAAGTCAATCCCTTGCATATCTATATCGTTCCATTTCAGTGCAACGATTGCACGCTTAGCATCAAATGTATACTTTCTCATTTCCCCATCTGCAAGCCACCCTTTAAAAGCGTCTGACTTAAGTGCAATGTCTGTCTGAATAAAATAGCAACCATTTTCATTTTGAATACCAAAGCCTTGAATGTCTGCTTTATGATAGTTATCTTCCTGCACTTCAACAATAAGCGCACTATCTTGCTGAAGCATCTCTTCTGTAACTTCTTCCACAATGTCAAATGTAATATCATCTAATTCAGCTGGAGCCGTTTCTTCTGGCGTGACACCTAATTTATTTAAAAGAGATGTAAATCCTAAATTCTCGAACATTGGAATGACATCACTTGCTTCATACCCTTTATACTCCATATCATCCACATGCACAGCAATTGGCGCATCTGTAATAATAGTTGCAAGATCTTTACTCATAAGAGCCTGGTCTTTATTTGCTTCCAGTTTTTCTTTTAATTTCTTCCCGCTTACTTGATCTATATTTTCATACACTGCTTCAACCGTTCCAAACTGTGTTAACAATTTAATCGCAGTTTTTTCACCAACTCCTGGTACACCTGGAATATTATCTGATTGGTCTCCCATTAAACCTTTCATATCGATAATTTGCGTTGGTGATAAGCTGTATTTCTCAAATAAAGCTTCTTTCGTATATTCATCTACTTCTGTAATCCCTTTTCGAGGAATACATACAAGCGTGTTATCAGAAACAAGTTGAAGTAAATCTTTATCTCCTGAAATAACTTTTACATTTGCTCCTTGTTCACTCGCTTCTTTTGCTAGCGTTCCCATAATGTCATCCGCTTCATAATTTTCTAATTCATAACGCGGTACGTTGAATGCATCAAGCATCTCACGAATAAATGGGAATTGCTCTGATAATTCAGGTGGAGTCTTTTGACGTCCTCCTTTATACTCACTATACGTTTTATGACGGAACGTTGTTTTACCCGCATCAAATGCTACTAACATATGCGTTGGTTTTTCTTCCTCTAATATTCTCATTAACATCATTGTAAAACCGTAAATTGCGTTCGTATGTATACCTTTGTCGTTATTTAAAAGCGGTAGTGCAAAAAAAGCACGATACGCGATATTATTACCATCTACTAATACGACCTTTTTTTCCAAATCAGAAACCTCCCCATACAAATTTGAAATGATTTTTTTCACAGAAAAAAACCGTTTCTTTCCTCTCTCTATATTAACATGACTAATAGAGAGAAGAAAAATAACGGCTATTTTCTATCATATATACAAACGTTTATTAACATAAAAGGGAAGTGACGAGAACAGCATAACTATTCTCGTCCAAAATTACTCCTTGGATGAAGGGGTTTTCATGTATTATATTAACAGAGCTTTATTAATATTTAATTAAGCCAATGTTAATATATTGTAAACATCCTTCATCCTATTTTTCAGTTGCTGATTTTGGTAAAACAACTGTAAATGTTGTTCCTTCCCCAACTTCACTATCCACTGTAATCGTACCGTGATGCGCCTCGACCAAATGCTTTACAATCGATAATCCAAGGCCTGTACCACCAGTATTTCTACTTCTCGCCTTATCCACTCGGTAAAAGCGTTCAAAAATACGCGGAATTTCATCTTTACTAATACCAATTCCAGTATCAGAAACTTTTATATAAGCATTATATTTATCTTCTGCTAATTCTACAGAAACAATGCCTCCAGCCGGCGTATATACGATTGCATTATTCATTAAATTAATAAAGATTTGCTTCAAACGACTTGGATCTCCAATGACAGAAACCCGTTTTAGCGTATTTACTTGTAAAGAGATTTCTTTTTCTCCTGCTTTGTTATCAAGTACCATATGAATGTCTTCAAGAAGTCCCTTCATATCAACGGTCCCCATACTCAATTTAAATCCTTGTTGCTCAATCTTTGATAGATCTAATAAATCTTCAATTAACCCTTGCATGCGTTCACTTTCTTTTAAAATAATGTGCAAGAAATGTTCGCAGAATTTTTTATTATCCATAGCTCCATCCAAGAGCGTTTCTGAAAAACCTTTAATAGAAGTAATCGGTGTCTTTAGTTCATGAGAAACATTCGCTAAAAAGTCTTTTCTCATTTGTTCTAATTTCTTTAGCTCAGTAATGTCATGGAATACAAGGACAATTCCTTTCCATTCATGGTTCGTCCCGATAATCGGTGCTCCATATACTTCGAAATGCTTTCGCTCAATTCCAAGAGGCAATAACATTTGTTTACGCACTTTCACTTCTGTCATAAAGATTTCTTCCACGAGCTCTATAATTTCTGTATGATGAAACGACTCATAATATAAACGATCTAAATATTCTTCATCTGTTACGTGGAAAGTCTCCTTATACGAACGATTTACAAGATTTATATAACCGCGGCTATCAATTAAAATCATTCCGCTTCCCATATTTTCAATTAACGTATGCAGACGATCTTGTTGCATTTCTTGTTCAAGTGTCATCTCTTGTAAATTACGTGCTAAAATATTAATCGCTTTACTTAACATTCCCGTTTCATCCGAATGACTTTCATAAGCGCGTGCTTTATAATTTCCCTTTGCTAATTCGATAGCAACTTTCGTAACGGATTCAATTGGCCTAATATATTGCCCTGTAATTTTCATACCTAAAAATACGACTACGAGACACGCGATAACAAATCCGATAATTAATAATCCCCACGTTTTTTGATGAACTGCTTTCAAAGGCTCAATTGTACTTTTCACCAAAATGTACCCTTGTTTCCCCGCTACATCTTGAACGAATACCGCATGGTAAAATTCATTATTCTGATCTGTTTCTTTCGTAATGACTTTGTTTCTTTGTTTTGTTGTTTCAGAAGAAAGTTCTTTCATTATCCTTTGACTAAAAGCAGACTGTTCTCCGCCGCTATATTGCACTTTCTTTTTTTCATCTACAAATGCAATAGAAGCCTGTATTTTTTCTTCTAACTTTTCAAATACATATGGATTTTTTAAAACATCATCAAAACCTTGTTCTTCTGCTAATACCGCAACATACTCTGTCTCTTTTACCATTCTCTCTTTGGCATGATCTATATAGTAGTTTTCAAACACCGTTTCTAGCAATAAACCTAGTCCAACTAAAATAAATACAATAAGAGAAACAAATGTAAAAAGAAGCCTGGAACGAAATTTATTCATCCCCTTTTGGCTCCTCTAATTTATATCCTAAACCACGTATCGTTTTAATGTACGTCGGTTTTTTCGTATTTTGTTCAATTTTATCGCGCAAATGGCTAATATGAACGTCAACAATTCGTGTATCACCAGCAAAATCATAGTTCCATACAGCACTTAATAATTGATCACGTGTCAACACGCGACTTTTATTTTTCGCAAGATAAACAAGTAGTTCAAATTCTTTTGGTGTTAATTCAAGCTTTCTTCCTTGGAAATAAGCCTCATAAAATTCCGGCAAAATTTTAAGTTCAGCAATTGTGATGCTCTCTTCATCTAACGCTTCTTTCACTTGTTCTTCTTGTTGTAATTTCGTGCGGCGCAAAATTGCTTTCACACGTGCGACAACTTCCCTCGGGCTAAATGGCTTCGTCATATAATCATCTGCCCCAAGTTCAAGACCTAGCACCTTATCAAATTCATCATCTTTTGCTGTTAACATTAAAATCGGCGTCATAACGCGCTGCAATCGTAATTCTTTACACACTTCCATACCATCCATTTTCGGAAGCATTAAATCTAATATAATTAAATCTGGGCGTTCTGTTGTCGCTTTTTGAAGCGCCATTTCTCCATCCATCGCTGTTATAACTTCAAACCCAGCTTGTTGTAGATTAAATTCAATTAAAGTTAAGATAAATTCTTCATCATCAACTACTAAAATACGATTGTTCATTCTTTTCCTCCAAGTTATAGACTTGAAACCTTCTTCATCCTAGTATTTTCCCCGTTATTCTCATCATACTAGAAAACAAGGTCCCTCTCAATATAATTGTCTATTCATGGAGTTCGTTTGTGTAGAATTAAGAAAATAGACGTAATTACACCTCGCCTGCAACTACACAGGATTTTGCCAAACTTTATAGATTTCTCTCTCTTCCTTAAAGCTCACTTCCGTATGAACTTTAAAATCTTGATTTTGCGCTAAGAAAAACGAAAGAGCATACGCTATTTTATAATCTGGTGTTTCATATCCATCAAATACTCTCCCGTACATTTCATTCGCGAGCGAATCGGCCCACACTTCAGCTTCTCTTATCGTTTCAAAGATTATGTCTTCACGTTTCCATTTCATCTTAAAAAACGACTCCTTCAATTGACTTCAATTATCAAGTCACTATATAGTAAATATTGTTAATCTAAAAATTATAATATAGAAGATAAGGAGACCCCATTATGCGACTAGTACTACCTATTCTATCTTTAATAGTAACGTGCATTCTTACATTCAACGCCCCAAGCTGGGATACGATTAAAACAGGTTGTTCCGATTTCGCCGAAGGATTCACGCAAGGATTCTTCAACTAAAAATAGCGCTAGCACCTTATAGAAAGGTATGCTAGCGCTATTCATATTTTTACTTTTTAAAAATTATCCAATGCTTTTTCCATAATGGAAACAGATTTATAAGGTGGTGTTACTGTTAATGAGCCTTTCACAACAGTATCTCCTTTTTCATCATGCGCAGATACAAGCATATCAATTGTATGTTCCTCCTCGGAAACAGCCACTACTTCAAAGTGGATTTGTAACGTTTCATAATGGTGAACATGCTTCACGAACGTAAGGTCCTTCCTTGTAATATGACTACCTGGACCTGGTAAATATTTCGTAACTGCCGTTGTAATCATTCCCGTTAGCATAATGCTTGGTACAATCGGCTTTTCATACGGAGTTTGGGATGCGTAATCATGCTGAATATACAATGGATTGGCATCATTTGTTAACCCTAAGTACAATAACAAATCTTTATCCTCAATTTTTTCAGTAATAGATAATTTCTCCCCTACTGTAATTTCATCCATTTTACGACCAATTTGAACTTTTTTCTTTAACATGTTACAATCCCCTCCGATTTTTTCACCTTATTATCCTACTAAAAGCGATACTTGATCCGAATTTTACTATGATGAGGGCAATGTATAGTATAAATCTATAGTTTCATTATAGGATACACCAAATGATAGCGTTTTCATGTTATTTCAAAAAAACATTTGCATATATAGTAGAAAAAGATTCGGGGCCCCGAATCTTTTTCCGCTTATATTTAATTATTAAACAAGAACCTTCATAACATTACGTACAGATTCTACAGAGCGATCTAACGCTTCTTTTTCATCTGCAAGAAGTTCTAATTCAATAATTTTTTCAATTCCGTTACCACCTAGAATTACTGGTACCCCTAAGTAAAGGTCGCTATAACCATATTCACCTTCAAGGTACGCAATAGCCGGTAATACACGGCGTTGATCTTTTAAGATTGCTTCTGTCATTTCAACTAAAGAAGCAGCTGGTGCGTAATATGCACTACCGTTTCCTAATAAGCCTACAATTTCGCCGCCACCTTTACGGGTACGTTCTACGATTGCTTCTAAACGCTCTTTCGGAATTAAAGTTTCTAACGGAATGCCACCTGCATAAGAATAACGTACAAGAGGTACCATATCGTCACCGTGGCCACCAAGAACAAATCCTGTAATGTCTTTCACAGAAAGATTTAATTCTTGTGCAATAAATGTACGGAAACGAGCTGTATCTAATACGCCCGATTGACCAATAACACGCTCTTTCGGGAATCCTGCTTCTTTAAATACAGAATATGTCATTGCATCAACTGGATTTGTTAATACAACAATAATCGCATTTGGTGAATGTTTTGCAATGTCGCGCGTAATACTTTTCATAATTTTAGAGTTTGTTGCTACTAAGTCATCACGGCTCATACCAGGCTTACGTGCAATACCTGCTGTAATAACGACAACGTCAGAATCAGCAGTATCTGCGTAATCAGATGTTCCAATAATGTTAGCATCAAAACCTTGTACTGGGCTCGCTTCTAACATATCTAACGCTTTCCCTTTTGTTGGATTTTCCAGTTGTGGAATGTCCACTAATACAACATCTGCAAGTTCTTTTTGTGCTAATAAGAATGCCGTTGTTGCTCCTGTAAATCCTGCACCGATGACTGAAACTTTCTTGCGTTTGATTGTCATAATTTACCCCCCGCTTTAATTATGCGTTTTTGATTATCGCTACATCCATGTTTTTAATCAGTTCATTAGCGAACTCAGAACATTTCACTTCTGTTGCACCTTCCATTAAGCGTGCGAAATCATAAGTTACTACTTTTGAAGCAATTGTTTTCTCAACAGAAGCAGTTACTAATTTCGCAGCTTCGTTCCATCCTAAGTGCTCTAATAATAATACACCAGAAAGAAGAACTGAAGATGGGTTTACTTTATCTAAACCTGCATATTTTGGAGCTGTACCGTGTGTAGCTTCAAAGATAGCATGTCCAGTCACATAGTTAATGTTTGCACCAGGTGCAATACCAATTCCACCTACTTGTGCAGCAAGTGCATCAGAGATGTAGTCTCCGTTTAAGTTCATTGTTGCAACAACATCGAACTCACGTGGACGAGTTAAAATTTGTTGTAAGAAGATGTCTGCAATAGAATCTTTTACGATGATTTTTCCAGCCACTTCAGCGTCTGCCATCGCTTTATTCGCTGCATCTTTACCATCTTTCTCAACAATACGGTCATATTCAGCCCAAGTGAATACTTTGTCGCCAAATTCTTGTTCCGCTACTTCGTAACCCCAGTTTTTGAAAGCACCTTCTGTAAATTTCATAATGTTTCCTTTATGAACTAATGTAACAGAAGAGCGTTTCTCGTTAATTGCATATTGAATTGCAGCACGAACAAGACGCTTTGTCCCTTCTTCAGAGATTGGTTTAATACCAATACCAGATGTTTCTGGGAAGCGGATTTTATTAACACCCATTGCCTCTTTTAAGAAAGCAAGAACTTTTTCTGCTTCTGGAGATCCTTGTGCATATTCAATTCCAGCATAAATGTCTTCTGTATTCTCACGGAAAATAACCATATCAGTATCTTCCGGACGTTTTACAGGTGAAGGAACACCTTCAAAATAACGAACTGGACGTAGACATACATATAAATCTAATTCTTGACGAAGTGCTACGTTTAGAGAACGAATACCACCGCCAACTGGAGTTGTAAGTGGGCCTTTAATCGCGATTAAATACTCACGGATTAAATTTAAAGTTTCTTCTGGTAACCACTCGCCTGTTTGGTTGAATGCTTTTTCCCCTGCAAGCACTTCTTTCCAAACGATTTTCTTCTCACCGTCATAAGCTTTTTCAACTGCTGCTTCTAGTACACGAGATGCAGCTGCCCAAATATCAGGACCAATTCCATCTCCTTCGATAAATGGAATAATCGGATTGTTTGGTACATTCATAACACCATTAGTTACAGTAATTTTTTCACCTGTCGTCAATGTGATAACCCCCATGTTTGAAATTTCATATGTATGAAACTGAGGGAATAACCCCTCAGTTCAAACCGTTAGTCAAATTAAAATATTCTAATCATTACATCTTTCCGAAAAAATCAGACTTTTGAAAGCGTATTTTCACTATCAAAATAGTGTTTTTCGCTTATCGTTGTGCAATTGGAACGTACACTTGATGTGTTGGACCATTATAATCAGCACGCGGACGGATTAAACGGTTATTTTCATATTGTTCTAGAATATGAGCTAACCAGCCTGACATACGGCTAATTGCAAAGATAGGTGTAAATAAGTCATGGTCAATTCCTAAACAATGGTATACAGAAGCTGAATAGAAATCAACATTTGGTGGAAGACCTTTTTCTTTTGTTACAATGTCTTCAATTTTGATAGACATATTATACCATTTGTCTTCTCCTAAAAGCACGCATAATCGCTTAGACATTTCGCGTAAATGTTTTGCACGCGGATCACCCTGCTCATATACACGGTGGCCAAAGCCCATGATTTTCACTTTATTTTGAAGAGCATTATGAATATATGATTCTACATTTTCTTCTTCGCCAATTTCAGTTAGCATCTTCATTACATTTTCATTTGCCCCGCCGTGAAGAGGGCCTTTTAACGCGCCGATTGCTGCTGTAATACCAGAATATACATCTGATAGTGTAGCTACACAAACGCGTGCAGTAAATGTAGAAGCGTTTAACTCATGATCTGCGTGAAGTACAAGCGCCTTATCAAAAGCTTCAATTTCAACTTCATTTGGCTCGCGATCATTTAACATGTACAAGAAGTTTGCAGCTAAAGATAAATCATTTCTAGGCTCAATAACATCTAAACCTTTACGAATTCTTGCATAAGCAGCAACTAAAGTTCCCACTTGAGCCTGCAATTTAACCGCTTTCAAATAATTGGACTTTTCATCCATAATTTCAGCGCTCTCATCGTATAATGATAGCATGGAAATTGCAGTTCGTAAAACAGACATCGGATGTGCAATTTTTAAATCTACTTGTTTCAAATATGTTAAAATCTCACCTGGTACTTTATAGTATTCCGATACAATCTCTTTAAATTTCGCTAGTTCTTGTTCGTTAGGAAGCTTGCGATGCCATAATAAGTACACTACTTCTTCAAATGTAGCATTCTCCGCTAAATCATCAATATTATACCCAACATAAGTTAATGTATCATCAATAATAGAGCTCACAGATGATGTTGTTGCTACTACCCCTTCTAAACCTCGAATAACAGTCATGACATTCTCTCCTTTTCCTGAAAATTCTCCCAACCTTGCTCCTTATATCTATTTGCTTCCCTTTTGAATTATGAACGCCCGTTCACTCTTTAGGCAAGCAAAATGCACGTTCATGCAAATTTGTTACGATGTTCCCCTCTTATGTCCATTGTCTACATGGAAAGCATGAGCGTGAATGTCTCCCCGAATCCTCACGCTCAAAACAACAAGTTAGTGAGGAAAATGAATCCCGAAGAGTTTTATGATAAAAACAACATAAAACAATATCATTATAAAATTGTTTTATGTTGTTTTT
>NZ_BOQB01000150.1 GCF_018332475.1 Bacillus sanguinis
TAGTTGAACCAATCGGGATTTTACGGGCAGCCCGACTCCCACCTAGCTTCTTTGCTTTCGCTGAATTTTGAGGTGGGGGGTCTTACTGCCCGTTAAATGCGGGATAAAAGGAGATTTTCAATTTAAGATTGCGGTACAGTCATATCACCAGAGTGAATACGACCTGCTTTTTTAAGAGCAATGTAAAGTATATAAGAAACAGCTACTGGAATGATGATATAAGTGATTACCATCGCCGGGACAACTTCCCATCCTTCGCTAGAAATTAAGTTAATTGGTGCGATAAGGGAGCTTAATCCAAGACCTGCAATTTCTTTTCCTGCTTCCAGTTGAAAAATTAATGCGGATACTGGACCAACTATAGCACTGGCGACGACAGTTGGGACGAGAATCATTGGATTTTTAGTGATATTTGGCAACTGTACTTTCGGAGTACAAAGTGCTTGAGCTAATATGCCACCTAAATTGTTTTCTTTCGCTGAGATAACAGAGAATCCGATAAACTGGGCTACGCAGCCTGCAAGAGCAGCACCACCTGCAACGCCGTCTAAGCTAAGTGCGATTGCTAACGCGGCTGATGATGCTGGAGAGATAAGTAATAATCCCCAAACGACTGCAATAACGATAGAAGCGATAAACGGGCTACCAGCTGAGCTATCTTTAATAAATGCTCCAACTGTATTTAGAACGGGAGTAATATTATGAGATAACCAAATACCGACTAAACCAGAACCTAATATTGCCGCAAATGGAACGAGCATCATATCTAACGCAGTTTTTCCACTTAAACGTTTACCAATATATACAGCTAAAGTCGCTGTTAATAATGCACCGATTGGCTCACCTGTTTTAATAATTAGACCTGCTTCAGTAATTGAAATGGATCCAGCACCAATCGCTCCAGCTACCATAGCCGAGAAGATTACAAGACCATTTGCACCAAGCATAAAAGCAATTCCGGCACCAATGGCTGGTGCCATAAGTGATTTTGCAACAACTCCGATTGTAATAAGCAACGGAATATCAACAATTCTTCCTATATTTTCGATTAGTAAACCAATTCCAAGGGATACGAAAATACCTTGCGCGATTCCAGCTGATGCTTTAAATACACGAGACATTATATATTCCTTCATTTGTTTCACCTTCTCCTATAAGTTAGTAACCAATTGTTTTCATATAATCACGTAAAATATCGTTTGATTTTGCGAATCGAGATTCTTCATCCTCTGTTAAATTTAGTTCTACAATTTCTCTTATACCATCTCTAGTAATAATAGCTGGTACTCCTGTACAAATATCATATTCACCGTACTCCCCATCTAAAATAGCTGATACAGCAATGACACGGTGATCATCGCTAAAGATTGATCTCGCAATATATGCTAGGGAGTTTCCGATTCCGTAATAAGTAGTACCTTTTCGTTTATAAATTTCCCATCCAGCTTTTGCAGTCTTCTCAACAATTTCATCTAAATCTATTTCACCAAATCGTTCTTTTTGTTCCTCTAAAATTTGTAGAATTGGCTTTCCGCCAACAGTTACATGAGACCAAGCAACCATTTGAGAATCACCATGTTCTCCTAATGAATACCCATGAATACTACGAGGATCTACATGTAACATTTCAGATAAAATTGTTCGTAAGCGAGAAGAATCTAGTGATGTACCAGTACCGATCACACGATTTCTAGGTAATCCAGATAATTTCCACACTTCATATGTAATAATATCAACTGGGTTCGATGCAAGTAAGAAAATACCGTCAAATCCACTTTCCATTACGCCGCCAACAACACTTTCCATAATCTTCGCACTCGCTCCTAAAGTATCTAAGCGACTTTGGCCTGGTTTTGGCGCTGGTCCTGCTGTAATAATAACGATGTCCATATCTTTGCAGTCTTCATAGCTTCCTGCATAGACTTTTGTTCTTGTATTTGTAAAGTTAATGCAGTGTGATAAATCCATTGCTTCCCCAACTGCACGTTCATGATTTATATCAATTAATAATAGCTCTTCGCAAATGCCTTGATTCACAATGGAATATGCACAACTTGATCCAACTAATCCAGTACCGATAATTGCAATTTTTCTTGTATTTCGTTTCATAGCAATCTCTCCTAATTGATCATATAATCTATTTCTTTTGTTCTTTACACTCCTAATTATAGAGATTCCCACGATAGAAACCATGGATACTTTGTGAAATATTGAACAAACTTTTTGTCCTTTTTGTGAATTGTTATATTCCATTTTCGTCATATTTGTTACAACTGGAAAAATATTTATTATGTATTTATTGACATATACAAAAAGAAAACGAGCGAATAAATTCGCTCGTTTTTTTTCCTATTGTTCCATACTTAATTGACTTTTTAATTGTTGTACAATCATTGGATTCGCAGGTGCTGCTGGCTTGTAATAACTCTTTTGCTTTGCATACTCATACATATTACGTTGACGCATCTCATCTTGATTACGAATTTGAATTAACGTTTGGTGTAACTGTTCATTATCAGACTGAGCAATATAATTTGCATAACTTGTTAAACTTGCATTTAATCCTGCTAAATAATCATTTACCATATCTTTTTCATTCATGTTCCGCTTCCTCCTATCCTAGGAAAGTCATTAATTGCTGTTTCGTATTTCGTGCATCTTGCGCATCTTTTTGTAGCATTTGTTTCAGTTGTGGATCTGTACACGTCTGTGCATACTGCTCCAACTTGTTAATAATTGTTGCGTGTCCACCAATTAAATGACGTAAGTTTTCTACTTCAAGCTCTGTTAAGTTTTGCATATAACATACCCGCCTTTCTTTGTTCATTCATCATTAGTATTTGGTTCTTTTTGGATTGTATTCATCAACTTTTCCCACATATAAACAAAATAAAAGATGAATAGCTAGGCCATTCATCTTTTCTGCTAAATATTTTATAAAGAAACAATCATACTTATACTCACAAGTAGGTTCCATACAATATGTAAAATGATGCTAGGTACAATAGATTGTGTTTTCTTATATAACATAGCAAATACAATCCCCATAATCATTGCCGTAACCGGAAAACCACCATGAAGAATCCCAAAGATAAAGGAAGAAATAATGATACCAACTAGAAAACTATATTTCTTTTCAAAAAATCGATACAAAATACCTCTATATAAAATTTCTTCTTTAATTGGTGTAATTATAGCAACACTTAACACATATATAATACTTTGTAGACTATTTTGAAGTCCTAAGCTCCCTAATTGATCTCGTTGCTGCTCTGCACTTTCAAAGCTAAACAACTCTAACATTACATACTGAGTTAATGCAATGATGATAAAACCTATTAATAAATACAAGTAGGTTTTCCCATTTTTTAAAACAGATACATCCCATATGTTCTTAATAAAATGAAGCACTGGTTTATAAGCAAATAAAACAATAGTAACAACAGCTGCATCAAATAGAAGTAAATAATATCCCTCTAAATTAGCACGTAATACCTCTTCTCCAAAAATTCCAAGGGCTAAAGCAAGGAATAATCCCCCTAAGAGTGAGAACCCTAGAATGCTTACAATCGTTACAACTAGATTTTTATATGTTATGTTATCTACTTCTCTTTCTGCATTATACGCGTCTAATACTGTTTTTCTCATACTATTCCTCCATTTGTTTTCATTACCTTAATAAAAACCCTTTAATACAAATATATAGATAATATAACAAATTTTTCAAAAAGAATAATATGCAATTTTACATATCATGAAAGCTTTGTATTATATAGTTTTTGGAATTAGATTACTATAGAATAATTATTAGATGAAATTTCAAAAATTTCTTATCTATCCACCATAACCCTCGCATCATATAAAACTTATTAATTAAAGGAGAAATAAAC
>NZ_BOQB01000151.1 GCF_018332475.1 Bacillus sanguinis
TAAAAGCCCGATTGGTTCAACTAAAAATCAGTTGGGGATGAACAAAATCCTCGCTGATTAAAGTTTCACTTTATAGAAAAGAACTTGCAATAGTTATTGCAAGTTCTTTTTGTTTATTCGACAGTAGGAATCGAATTTTATATATGTAAAACTTGAATTATTTAATTTTTCGGATTATTATGTATAAAATAGTTAACATATTTTGTAATTCGAATTTATAGAAAGTAGGAGGGTGTACGATGGAAATAACGGTAGAGCGTTTAGTAAATGAATTAAAGGGTGTACTTCCCGAAGATCGAGTAGTTGTAAATACGACAGTAAGAGAGTTACATAGTAAAGATGAATCTTATCATACTAGTAGTTTACCTGATGTAGTAGTTTTTCCGAAAACGACTGAAGAGGTTAGTAGAATAATGAAAGTAGCGAGTGAGCATAAAAAACCTGTCGTTCCTTTTGGCGTAGGATCTAGTTTAGAAGGCCACGTTATTCCATATGAAAAAGGAATTACAATGGACTTTTCGCTTATGAATAAAATACTCGAAATAAGAGAGAAAGATTTTCTTGTAAGGGTACAGCCGGGAGTGACTCGCTCTCAGCTTAATAAAGAATTGAAAAAGTATGGATTATTTTTTAGTGTAGATCCAGGAGCAGATGCAACGTTAGGTGGAATGGCTGCTACAAATGCAAGCGGAACGACAGCAGTTAAGTATGGGGTAATGCGTGATCAAGTTCGGGATTTAGAAGTCGTTCTTGCTGATGGGGAAGTAATACATACTGGAAATTTAGCAGCGAAGTCATCATCAGGTTACCATTTAAATGGTGTTTTCGTAGGATCAGAAGGGACGCTCGGATGCTTTACAGAGTTAACATTAAAAGTATACGGCATACCAGAACATGTTATGGCTGCGAGAGCATCGTTTCCAACTATAAATGATGCAGTAGAAGCTGTGATTAATATACTACAAGCGGGTATTCCAATTGCGAGAATTGAACTTGTAGATGAATTATCTATGAAACAAGTAAATCATTATAATGAAACAAGTTACAGAGAAGAGCCTACACTGTTTTTAGAGTTTCACGGTAATGAAGCAGGGCTAAAGCAAGATATTGAATTCATGAAGGAAATTGTGTTTGATCATAAATGTAAAGAAGTTGCTTTTGAAACAGAAACTGCGGCGAGAAATAAACTGTGGGATGCACGGCATAATCTAGCATACTCTTACGTTCATAGCTATCCTGGTAAAAAGCTTATGAGTACAGACGTATGTGTACCAATTTCAGAATTAGCTGGTGCAATCCAACATGCGAAAGAGACATTAGATAAAGTAGGTCTTGTCGGTGGTATTCTTGGCCATGTTGGAGACGGGAATTTCCACGTGCTCTTAATGATTGATCCAAACAATAAAGAAGAAGTAGAAAAGGGCGACGAAATAAATGAAAGTATCGTTTTACATGCTCTTAAACGAGGTGGGACATGTACAGGAGAACACGGCGTTGGGATTGGGAAACGGAAGTATCAAGAAGAAGAACATGGGGCGGCATTACTCGTAATGGAAAAAATAAAGAAAGCTCTTGACCCGCAAAATATTTTGAATCCGAATAAAGTTTTTCAGTTGAAGGATAGGGGATGATGGGGTGAAAGTACTAGAAGCGATAAGTAATATAGCTGGAAAGTATTTTGCATTTTGGGTTATTTGTATTGCAGCTATTGCATATTTCATTCCTGCTCCATTTCTCGGGTTAACTAGTTACATAACAATTTTACTTGGGGTTGTTATGTTTGGGATGGGATTAACATTAAAGGCTGTTGATTTTAAAATCATTGCTACAAAACCATTGCCAGTTATTATTGGTGTATGTGCTCAGTTTATTATTATGCCACTTGTCGCATACGTACTAGCCTACGTTATGAATCTGCCAGCCGAATTAGCAGCTGGATTAGTGTTGCTCGGTTCAGTACCGGGTGGCACTGCATCAAATGTTATGGTTTATTTAGCAAAAGGGAACTTAGCGCTGTCTATTGCGATGACGTCATTATCAACGTTACTAGCACCAATCGCTACACCTCTTATTTTACTATTACTTGCAGGACAATGGATGCCGGTTAATCCTATGTCTATGTTTCTTTCTATCGTACAAGTTATTATCATACCGATTATTTTAGGATTAGTAGTGAAGAAGTTTTTCCCGAAAACTGTTACGAAAGGAATGACCGTTATCCCTTTCATATCAGTTTTAGCAATTATCATTATTGTTTCTGCAGTTGTTTCAGCGAATGTAAGTAGCATTACTTCTTCAGGCCTGCTTATCTTTATTGCAGTTATGCTCCATAATGCATTTGGCTTTTTACTCGGATATATAACAGCGTTCGTACTTGGGCTAGACGAAGGGACAAGAAGAGCTATTTCAATAGAAGTAGGGATGCAAAATTCAGGCTTAGGTGTTGCGCTAGCAACCGCACATTTTGGACCAGCTGCTGCACTTCCAAGTGTATTAGCGGCAGTATGGCATAACATTGCAGGTCCGATTTTAGCAACTATCTGGTCAAAAAATGCACAAAATACTTTCAGTGATGAAAATGTATCGGTAAATATAGAAAAATAGGGATGGTAAAGAATGCAAAAACGCATTGTACATTTTGAAGGCTTAGTTGTATTCGTAGCTGCGATTCATATGTATTCATTATATGAATTTAGTTGGATTATATTTTTGATATTTCTATTTGCGCCGGATTTATCAATGTTAGCGTACGGAATAAATAATCATGTAGGGGCTAAAATTTATAATGTTTTTCACACATATATTATATCGATAGTAATAGCTATTATGGGTGTCTATTTTAAGGTAGATACCGTTATAATGATTGGCTTAATATGGACAGCACATATTGGAATGGATCGAATGTGTGGATATGGATTGAAATATGAGACGGATTTTAAAGATACTCATATTCAAAGGTTATAATTGCTTTTGAGAAGAGGGATATATTGAAACAGAGAATTACTATCGAAGAATATAACACCAAATGGGAAAGTGAATTTAATAAGTTACAAACTCTCATTAACGACGTAATGGATGACAGTATTTTATCCATTGAACATGTTGGGAGTACATCTATTAAAGGACTTGCAGCAAAACCAATATTAGATATTGATATTGTAATAGAAGATTATGGGTTTTTTCCTAAAGTAGTAACAAAGCTTGAAGCGATAGGATACTATCATCAGGCAGAATGGAGCTACAAAGGGAGAGAGGCGTTCGGCAGAAAGGACGCTTTCGTTCCGTGGGACGGAGAAAGTACAGATTGGATGGAACATCATTTGTATGTGTGTGATAAAGAAAGTGAAGAGCTAAGAAGACATATAGCGTTTCGGGATTATCTTCGTGAACATGAAGATGTTGCTGTTGAATATGGACATTTAAAGGAAGAGTTAGAATCACATTCAAAAAGTAGAAAGAGCTATAGTGAAGGTAAGACGGAATTTATTACAAATATATTAGAAAAGATAAACTAAGGCGGCATGGAATACATGCTGCCTATTCTTTTGAAATAGAACGCTGCCATTATAAAACAAATACAAACTGGCCCTGTTGATTGATACGATTACTAAATATAATAAGAAATAAAATAGAAAAGAGCGGAAAAGAGGGAGTTTATGTATATACCAAAATATTTTGCAATACAAGATGAAGAGATGAAGTACGAAATAATAGAACAAAATAGCTTTGCGACATTATTTTCTCAACATAACGGGGAACCATATGCAACGCATTTGCCGTTGTTATTAAATAGGGAGACCCTAACTTTACATGGCCATTTCGCACGTCCGAATGAACAGTGGAAAGATAGTGGGAATCAACACGTACTTGCTATATTCCAAGGGCCACACAGTTACATATCGCCATCATGGTATGAAACAAACAATGCAGTACCAACATGGAATTACGTTGCGGCGCATGTATATGGAGAGTTGGAAATTGTTGAGGATGAACAGGAATTATTAAATTCACTTCAAGACTTAGTACATACATATGAAGAGCCGCAGAGTACCTACTCGCTAAATGAGGTAGATTCGAATTACATGGCAGGATTAAGTAAGGGAATAGTTGGATTCAAAATAAAGATAAATAAAATAGAAGGAAAAGCGAAGTTAAGTCAAAATCATTCTGTGGAAAGAAGAAAATTAGTTGTGGAGAAACTTGAGAAAGTTGGTAGTGAGGGGAGTAGAGAAATCGCAGATTTAATGAAAGAAACAAAATAAGATTTATAAAATAAAGGTAATTTGCTCATTTTGTAGAAAATATATTTTCACTTAAAGGAAAAGGCCTCCGTAGCTCTAGAAGGGAAGAACGCCGGAAAACATGTCGCACCGGGTCGCAAGATAAAGGTTTCAGAAGCACCGAAAAGCAAATAAGCTGAGACAGGTGAAATTCCGTAGGGAAGCGTGTTCCCCTTAGCCTATGCTTACGAAAGGAGTGAGGGTTCAAAATCCCGTCGGAGGCATATGGAAAACCCTGTATGAATAAAGAGTTTGTTTATGTTATTCTCATTTAATGGTAAATTTAAAGCTAGGATGTTTTATAGGAGGAAACAAAATGGAAGTGTTTTTAGTAGCTACTTTTTCAGCTATTATCATAATGATGACAGTTTTTGTTATAATAAAAGCTTGTTTTACTGGGTATAAGAGGAATGATATATCATTTCGGAAATTTATCCTTTTATCTAGTGCTTCAATAATGATAGGCTGTATAGTGTCATTGGTACTACCATTTGGATATGAAAAAATATTTGAATACATTAACTAAATAAGCGCTTTAAAAAACGAAAGACCTTCAATTCAGAAGGTCTTTCGTTTTTTAAAGCGCTTTTACAGCTGTTGTTAAGTTGTAGTCTTTACTTGCGTCAACAGATTGAACAAAGTCAGGTTTTTGTGGTGCCGGGAAATCTGCATGGCCTGCTTGATATGTAAATGAACTATTTAGACCAATAGATACAATACCTAGTACAGATAACCCTAAAACAATAGAACTAATTTTTTTTATCATTTTAATGCCCCTTTCTCAAACGTTTTTTCTTTTGCTTGTAATGCTTTATGAAAATACTCACTTGCTTTTATATGATTATTTTCATCGTAAAGTTTAACTGCTAACTTTTCTGAATATTCTTGAGTGTAGTTATATAAAGATTCTTTGTCGAAATACGTAATTCCTTCAAGGATTATTTGTTCTAAGTCTTCCGTTGACTCGTTATTGTTAAGGGACTCTAAAATTTTAAAGTGAAGCATATATTCTTCATTGTTAAGTTCTGTACAAATTTTCAATCCTTTTTTAATAAATTCTGAAGCGATATTTATTTCACCAAGTTTAGAATGCTCTCTTGCTTGTAAGAAAATTGCTTTAAAATGTGTTGGCATTTTTGTTGTCACTTCAGATAGATGACGAATAGCTAATGTCGATAAGTTTTGATTAGCATATAGCCATCCTAAGTTATTACGCACTCTTAATAGTAATGATTCTTCATCCTGTTTCTGTAAAATGTTAATTGCAGAATTATATTTTTCTTCTGCTTGCTCGTATTGTTTTAAATATACAAATGCTGCACCTAATACGCTTTCACAAGAGGCGATGTTCTTTTCATACCCTACAGCTTTTATGAAGCATTCTTTCGCTTTGGTTGCATATTCAATAGCTTCAATTGGCTGGTAAAAGTGATAATGGAAAATAGCCATTCGATAATTAAATTCACCTTTTTCTAGATCCTCAATGGCATTTACTAGTAGTTTCCCAGCTTTTTCATAATGTTCACTTGCTAAATTATAATTTGTTGTTAAAGTAGCATGAATCGCTTTAAATAAATGATAGTAGTAAGAAAGTTGGTGATTAGGTGAAATCGCGTAAGAATCTATCTTATTGAAACTATCTTTTGTAATGCTTAAACCATCAGTTAAAACTTTGAAACGAAAATTTAGTAGAGAATAGTATAATGCTAAGTTTTCATCTTCTTCAAAGTTTAGTTCCTTTTCCTCAATTTCATGCTTTAAGTTTGTTGCCTGGGACACATCTTGTTTTAGCATAGATAAATACCAATCATTAAATAACTTTGTAATTTGTTCGTTACCTTGTAGTTGAACGTTCATGAAATCCCCTCACTTTTTGAATATTCTTATAAAATATAGTATCAAAAATAAAAATATTTAGAAATATGATTTTTATTTCTCAATATTTGTTTAATAAACTTTTCAGTAAGCCGATAGGAATAGTATTAATTTTGTTTTGGAGTAAAGAAAGGGAATCGGGGAGGGGCATTTTAAAGTTCTAGTTGAGAGGTGGGAATATAACAAGGGTGTGTTCACACAATTTGTATGAACACACCCTTGTTACATATTAAACAATCAAGTCCCACAAAAAGTACGATAAGGACGATTCGTAGGCGCAGGTGGAACGCAGTATTCTTCTTGATCTGTAGAATACGCATAAGGATTTGCTAGAGCTTCAAGGAGTTTCTCCATTACGCTATAATCTCCACTTGTAACAGCTGCTTCTAATGCTTCTTCTACACGGTGGTTTCTAGGGATGATGGATGGGTTATTATTTTTCATCATTTCGTAGGCATTTTCTTTCAATTCTTCCTGCCTTTCTAATCGAGATTGCCACAGTTTGTACCATTCTTTAAATTCAGGGCTATCGAATAGAGGGGTATTTTCTAACGTATCAAGAGTTAATGAACGGAATGTATTTGTGTAATCCGCTTTATATTTCTCCATCATTTTTAAAAGTTGCTCAATAAGTGATTGATCTTGTTCTTCATTGCTAAATAGTCCTAATTTCTTTTTCATTCCAAGGAACCACTGGTTTTCATACTGTACGCTAAATTTTGAAATTTCATCTTGAGCAATCTTTAATGCTTCTTCTTCATCTTCGTGCAGGATTGGTATTAAAGATTCAGCTAGTCGCGCGAGATCCCATGCGGCCATATATGGCTGATTTCCATATGCGTAGCGACCTTGTGTATCAATAGAGCTAAATACAGTTCCTTGGTCGTAATTGTCCATAAATGCACAAGGGCCGTAATCAATCGTTTCTCCGCTAATTGTTATATTGTCAGTGTTCATTACACCGTGAATAAATCCAACAAGTTGCCATTTAGCGATGAGGCTCGCTTGTTTTTTGATGACTTCTTGTAGCAATGCAGTATATCGGTTTTCATGATCTTCAATTTCTGGATAATGTCTTTTTATTGTATAGTCAGCTAGCGATTGAAGATCTTCGATTGAGCCGCGAGCTGCAGCATATTGAAATGTGCCGACGCGTATATGGCTGCTTGCTACTCTAGTTAAAATAGCTCCAGGTAACTTTGTTTCACGATAGGTTGGTTCACCAGTTGTGACAACTGCTAAACTGCGGGTAGTTGGGATATCAAGTGCATACATTGCTTCGCTAATAATATATTCACGTAGCATCGGACCGAGTGCAGCACGACCATCACCGCGGCGTGAATACGGAGTAGGGCCAGAACCTTTTAGCTGAATGTCAAAACGTTTACCTGAAGGAGTAATTTGTTCGCCAATTAAAAGAGCACGACCGTCGCCTAACATATTAAAATGCCCGAATTGATGACCAGCATATGCTTGAGCTAATGGATGAGCGTCTTCTGGGAGAGCATTACCGGCGAAAATAGCGATTTCGGCTTCTTTCTTCAGTTCTTCAGGATTAAAGCCAAGAGATATTGCTAGCGAATGGTTTAGTTTAACTAACTCCGGTGAACTTACAGGAGTAGGGGGGATGTCTGTATAAAATGATTTTGGTAAAGTAGCATAACTATTATCTAAATTCCAACCTGCTTCATTATTTTTAGTCATTTTATCTCCTCCTTGTTTATTTTTTTATTATGTATTTGTACGTATGTATTCTTTGTAAAATTAGCTAAAAGTATAATATGATATTTCCCCTTGCAATCTATTGTAAGGACTTCACTGCACTATGTCTATTTAACAGCAAATTTAAAACCTCCATTTTAAGAAAACGGAGGTTTTATTATTATTTGATTTTTACAATTATTTTCCCTTTTGCTCTTCCAGCCTCTGAATATTCCATTGCTTTTTGAGCATCTTCAAAAGGGAAAACGCGATCGATTACCGGTTTGATTTTGCCAGCTTCAATATAGTTTGCAATAGTGCGTAATTGATCGCCGCTTGGCTTCATAAATAAAAATGAATATCGAGCATTATGCTTTTTTTCAAGTGCAGTAAGTTTTTTGCTTGCTAATGAAAATAAGAGTGTTTTGAAAAATCCTGAACCGAATTCTTTACCGAATCGAGCATTTGGCATACCTGAAACAGAAACAATGTTGCCACCGCTTTTTATAATATTGAATGATTTTTCAAGTGTTGTACCGCCGATTGTATCAAATACCGCATCATAATTTGTTAGCATATCTTCAAATTTTTCTGTTTTGTAATTAATAATTTCATCTGCACCAAGTGACTTTACTAAATTCGCACCAGCTTCACTAGCAGTCGTTGTAACGGTAGCGCCCATTATTTTTGCTAACTGAATTGCGAAAGTACCAACACCACCAGATCCAGCGTGAATTAAAATCTTTTGATCTTTTTGTAATTGCATAATGTCATGTAATGCTTGATAGGATGTTAAGCCAACAAGTGGAATTGAAGCAGCTTCTTCAAAACTTAAATTTTTCGGTTTTAAAGCTATGTCATCTTCGTGAATGGCTATATACTCCGCAAAAGTACCAATCTTATTTTTTCTTGGACGTGCATATATTTCATCGCCGACTTTAAAACGAGTTACTTTTGATCCAACCTTTATGATGACACCAGCAAAGTCATTCCCAAGGATTAGGGGCATTTCATATTTAAGTAACATCTTTACTTTTCCATCGCGTATTTTAAAATCAATTGGGTTAATACTAGCTGCATGAATTTCTGCGAGCACTTCATGCTCATTTATTTCAGGAATAGGTACCTCTGCCATACGCATTGGGACTTTTCCATATCTATCAATTATCATTGCTTTCATTTCTTATACCTCCAAGTTTTAATAAAAGTTTTGCAATAGCTTCTCAATATCTAATACAAGATTTTTTAATAAACCTAATTTTGTACGTATATCAATATAATAAAAATTCTTTGTACCTTCTTTTCTCATTAAAATAATGCCAGCTTCTCGTAAAATCTTAAGGTGATGTGATACTGCTGGACGGGAAAGGTGTGTTTGCTTCGTGATTTCTCCTACACGTAATCCTGTTTGACATTCCGTTTCCATTAGCACTAATAAAATAGCTTGACGCGTTTCATCACCAATTGCCAATAATACTTTTTGAGAATCAATAAAATCTTTTTTTATAATATTTAATTGTTCTTGTTTATTCATTTCAATCACTTTGCCTCCAGGTAATTAGTCGAAAGGTTTAAGATGATGAACCATTACTTCGATACGGTAATGCTACATGATTGTTGTATGAGGTGCAATATTGAGAAAGAAAATCGAGACGAATGAATTTTTTATTGTTGAAAATTATAGGGAGATAGAAAAGGGATTGGAAGGACTACATAACACAATAGATGAGGTTTTAAAAATAAAAAATGATGTAACAATAAAATAAGCGGTCGTAACCTTGTATAATCCATAAGGTTACGACCGCTTATAATGTTTGTATTATTTTTGATTTTTACGATAGAACATGGTTCAACGTAAAGTACGTTCTTTTATTTTACACTTTCATACAGACACAATTCAGGTGGATTATAGATGTATGAAAAGGTAAAAGGAATTTTGGGGCGTAATCTATCTATATGATAAGTGGAGGGTAAATATATGAAATCGAATTATGTACCAGTTTTAATTGTTGGAGGGGGATTATCTGGGTTAGCGTCTGCGTTATTTCTTGCAAAACATAACATTGAGTACTTACTTATTGAAAGGCATCCGTCT
>NZ_BOQB01000152.1 GCF_018332475.1 Bacillus sanguinis
ATATAATAGAAGTAACTATTATAGGTGTGATTATAATTACAATGATAATTCCATTTAAAAGAAAAGAAGGTGAATGGCATGGATTCCGTAAGGGATATAGTCATAAAAGAGGTATTATGGGGTTTTATCCGTCATAACAACCAAGGATTTGAGGTGGATGATATTGCATCTGATACGAAAATTATTGATTTGTTTCCATCGCAAACAGGAGAAGATGAACAAGCGAACAGACTTGGAATTTCTTTGCTAGAATCTTGGCGAGCGATTTGTAATACGTTGGGTATAATTGATGCAGAAATCGGGTACGAGCTACGAGAAGAATTTCAATTATTTACGTTTGTAGAAGATGTAATTATTTATTTTCAAAACTGGGCGGAGTTTTGTAAGGAGGATGAATAAAATGGCTGAAAAAAGTGAAATGATTTTCGATGGATTAAGAGATGTTTTTGCGCAACATGCTGTGATTGCAATTGATGAATTTGATATTGCACCAGAACAAGAATTAATACAATTGTTCGGAAATGATGTAAACATTTTCGGCAATGCCATTGCACATTTTTTGGCGGCTTGGGAAGATCAAGTCGGTCAACGAGGTTACATTAACGTGGAATTAGAAGCGTTGTTTGACACTTTTAAATATTTTAATGACATCTATGTCTACTTTTGTTTAATACTAGAAGCTTAAAAAAAACACCTATTTAGGTGTTTTTTTCTTGTAATATAGGAATAATGTGTATACTTCGTTGTGAGAACGGTAAATAACTATTACATTTGGAGGTGATATTATGGGAATCGGCAAAAAAATAGCGAATGAAATTATCGACATCACCGCTTCTTTGACAAAGAGAGTTTTAAATGATGCATATACAATAGGAAAAGAGTTGACGAAACATGCGTTTAAAACAACATTTAAGATAGCGAAATATAGTACGAAGTTTAGCTATCAAGCTATTAAATATTTTACTAAGAAAGCAAGAAAGCACCATGCAGAGAAACAATTGACGAAACAAAAATCTATGAATATTGATCCGCCTACAAAATACAACGCAAAGTTCAATCAATTTACACAACAACCACAACAGGTACAACAACAATCCCAAAAACAAAATAATATTATACAAACAGAATATTTTGCACAACAAAAAAAGGAACAAATGCAACAAAAACAAGCGCAACCACAAAAACAGGTTCAACAACAAAGACAAGCACATGCACAAGCGAATGGAATGGGAAATGCAATTCAACAATTCAAAAAACAACAAGCAGAACAACTGAAACAACGACAACAACCAGAGAAAGTTGTATATTCACAACGATTCGAAAAAGAAAATGGAAAAAAGATATTCCAGGAGCGTGTCGTACATGAAAATGAATTGCAAAATGTACAAAAATTCTATGAAGATTTGATGGAAAGCGGATATGTGGAAGGAAAAAAATTAGAAGAAGTAAAAAAAGTTTCTTCTCTTCTTAAAGAAGAAAAAGAATTGTTATCTAAAAATAAAGCGTACAAAAATAGTGAATATTGTGCTACATATGATTATGTGAATGATACAGATAAAGGGAAGAAGATGGGTATCAAAGATGCGGTCAAAAATGGCGATGTAAAAGAATTTCAAAATGAATATTCAGAGAGATTCGAAATAGTAAAAACAGACATTGCAAGTTATTATCAAAAAATCGAACAAACGAAAGATTTACAAGAGAAAGCATTTTGGGCTGGCCGCTTAGAAAACTACAGCTCTTCTCACAAGGAAACGTTGAAAAATTCGGGAATCGGGAAAGAGATCAGAGAAATGGAAACGAGCAAACCTTCTCTGTCCAAAACAGAAAAGTTGGAAGAGAAGCTAAAGAGAATAGAAGAAATGAAGAAAGGTATAAAACATAAGGAAGAAATCAAAAAGAAAGTGAATAACATGCAGCCTAATACATTATTGCGAAATGCATTGGAAGGAAAGCTAGGAGCGTCAGCCCTCGATACAGATATGTTCTTCAAAACAGATAAGGAAAAAACAGCATATAGAGAATCAAAGAAACAGGAAAAAATCGAAGCAATCAAACATTCCAAAAGGGAGATATATTTCTAAGAAATGTATCTCTTTTTTTACTTTACTTTATGTTACTTTACTTTTCTTTACTATCAGACTATACGACAAATCCATGTTTTTCGTCATAGGTGTTACCCTTCCAGAAAATAAAAACGTTCAAATAAACGGTATTCTCGTTCGTTTGTGATGATCTTGTTTTTTAATATTGGGGTAAATTTCAATTATGGCATAAAAAAATTACTTGGAAAGCTTGCGGCCATTTATGCTAAACAGACGTGCTTTACCCTCGCTGGGAATACCGCAGTCTTGTCCTTTAAGCTGCGGTTCCTGGCGGTTTAGGGTGTACGTCGAAAATTTTAGCGTCAATGGTGGAAAGTAATCTTTTTTATCTTCCTTGTTATATAGAAGAAACTGATTCGTCTTTATTTCGTAGTTGTTATTTTTGGCAACTGCGAAACTATCATTCTTTTACACTTACATATTTTTACATATTTTCATTTCTGAAAAAGTGTGATTTCATGGTGTTGTAGTTACAAATAAAATTATTATTAAAATTGTAAAAATAATTAAAGGATTAATTGGAGTTATAACACAATATACTATATGACCTCCAACTAATGTTGTAAGTCATGTTGTAACATTAGTTGTAGTTGTAATTGTAATTACAACTACAATAATAATTAAAATAAAAATTGTAATTAAAAGAAGTATTGTAAATATAGTTGTAGAAATAGTTATAAGAAGAGTTGGAACAATAGATACAACTCTGATTGTAAGAAAAATTGTAACTTTATTTACAATCATCACTTGAATTGGAGTTCAAGTTTGGAGTATACTTATTATAACAAGAGGAGAGTGGATAATATGGGTAAAATCATAGCGGTATCAAGCAATAAGGGTGGCATTTTAAAGACAAGCCTGACAACAAATTTGGCGGGCGTTTTATCTAAAGAAGGTAAAAAAGTTTTAATTGTAGATACAGATAATCAAGCGAATGTAATGTTAACGTTTGGGGAAAATCCAGATGAGTATGAGAATACATTATTTGAAGTTCTTACAGAGGATTTTCCGATCCGAGATGCGATCGTAAACGTTCATAAAAATATATATGTCTTACCAGCGAATGAAAACCTTGCTTATTTTGATATGCGAGTGTTAGATAACCAAGATATGTACCCGAACTATTTAGAATTATTCAAAGAAAAAATAGAAGAAATTCGAGAAGAATTTGATGTAATTTTGGTGGACACGCCTCCAAACATGGGGATAATTGTTGCGAATGTTTTGATGGCAGTCGATTCTGTAATTGTACCGTTCCATCCTGAAACTTATAACATCCGATCCATCATTAAAACGATTGAAGCGATAGAAAACTTTAAAACTCGTAATGAAAAATTAAATATTCTTGCTGTCGTTCCGACAAAAGTAAAATTAAACACTTCAATTCACAATGAAACTTTAAATCTATGCCAACAATTCTGCAATACAAGAGGAATTAAAATTACCAAAAACGTAGTGAAAGAAACGATTAAATATGCGGATGCTTTAGCAAAAAATCGATTACCTCTTACGTTGGTAGATAAAAAATCAAAAGATGATGTTGTGCAAGATTACTTTAAATTGGTGAAGGAGTTGGGTCTATAATGAGTTTCAGTCCAGATAAGTTTCCTACAAAAGATACAAAAGGTACACAGAGAGGAAGAAAGAAAAAAGAACCGCAACAACCGATTATGGGATTTGATCAGGTTGCTGGAAAAAAAGACAAACAAACTCCTTCTACTGAAAATGAAGGAGTAAAGCAAGAAGTAACACAAACAACAGAAGAAGCAACTGTTGAGGCGAAAACAGAAGAACCAGTTGTAGCTGAAACAGAAACACCTGTTACAGAAGAACAGGTACAAGATGAAGTGGTAGAAAGTACGGAAAATGTTGATTTAAAAGATGATGAAAGTGGAAATAATGAAGACAACAATGAAGGTGAGTCAACAACAAATTCAAGTGGAAACAACGATGAGGGGGAAGAAAAAGTGACACAAGAAAATAAAGGCGGACAAGATCCAAACGGTAATAAAACAGAAGAAAAAGATGCAGTTTTGAGTTGGTTAGAAGAAGATATAAAAACGAATAAAAAGCAAACAAAAACGTATTTCTTAGATAAAGAAGTTATTGATAAAATTGATAAGATTGGGAAAAAAATTCCGAAGTCAAAAGGCGGTACTGGTGGTTTCGTAAACGAATTATTAAAACAAGCATTGAAAGATAGAAATCTTTGGTAAGATACTTACATAAGCACCTGCAATGAAGGATATTCTCCTTTGTTGTAGGTCATATTGTAAGTGTAAGAAAAGCTGTTGTAATAGGCATAATCATTGTTATAACTGTTATTACAAGTCTTATTGTATATTTATTTCATATTAAAATAAGAACTCGTACAATGATTCTAATTATTGTACGAATAATAAGTAGAAGTGTTATTGTAATTCTATTTGTAAGAGTAATAATAAATGGAATTACAATTATTTTTACAGTTGTAGTTGTAGTTGTAACTCCAATAATAGTTACAAATAGAGTTGTAAGTAAAGTTACAACATTAGTTACAAGTTTATTTGTATGTAGTATTGGATTACCAATTACATAATGAATTACAGTTTTTATTGGAATTACAACATGCAGTAGATCAAATTTGGAAGCAATTGTTCAAAAATCCAGTCATATCAACGTGCATTCAAAATCCAAAACTTCATTTTCTCAAAAGTGTTGATTTTTTACAAAAACTTCCTATTATAAAGTTATTAATTTATGATTTTAAATGGAGGTGTATTTGACATGCGTAATATTTTAGAAGAGAATGATATTATTTGTGGTGTAAAAGTACCGCACCAGGCTTACAGAATCCGAGAATTCGGATGGGGAGAAGAGGAAGATAAAATAGTACATACTGTTTTAGCAATGACTTTAGTAGATGAAGAACAAGTTCCTGTAATGATCGTAGAAGGTGTAAATGAAAATACAGTATATAAGTTGCCAAAAGAACTTTGGGATTTTGGGAGAAAGATTGTAAGACAACATGTGCAACGTTCATTCGAAATTGCTTTCTATTATATAGAAGAAACTGATTCTTGGGATGCTGAAGCTATCTATTATTTATAAAAAACAACTGTGACAAGCCAAACGGAGTTTGTTGCTAGTTCCATCTATTTTTAATAAATAATAACGATGGCCCTTGATTATACTAATTAACGACGATACATTGTAAATAAGGTAAGATAATGATTGTTTTGAAATAATGTCGCTCCTTCCCTGCCATCACGTCCTTTTACGAGTTTTACTTAAACAATATTTGTTTTGAAAATCTTCTAAGTCATTCTCTTGTCTTATGAACACTTAGTTTTACTTTAACAGTAGTTGTTTTGAAAACAATGAAAGGTGTTGTTACTATGTCAAAAGAAGAAGTAGAAGGATGGGGAAAAGCTGCGGAAGTTTTTAACAAAAGTGAAAGTGAAAGAACAGCTGAAGATGCAAAGCAGGAGTTAAAGAAAATTAGAAGTGAAAGAATGGATGACAAGTAATTGTTTTGAAAGATAACAACGACTTGAATTTGTTGAATCAATTTTTTTACTGTAACAATGATTGTTTTGAAAGATTCGCTTGTCGGTTGGAACAAAATATATTCTTCTGTATTCTACTGTAATAACTATTATTTGAAAATTAAAAAAGGATTCTGTTTTGTATTCGTGTATATATAAATGACGAATACAAGAGGATGTGAACATACATGCAGGAATATCAACAAGCATTGCTATTTGATGATTATCGCGATTGGAAACATAGATGCAAGTTAGAAAAACGATTATCTTCTATAATAGAAGAAATTAGATTCTGCAAATCAAAGCAACTACCTGATCTTCTATTTATAAAAGAACAAATTCAACAAGAAATCAAACGGTTACTATAAGTTGCGACCAGCAGTTTCAACGATTTGTAAAAAGTTTTTAAAAAACTTTCATATGGGCCTTGCATCTTATTTTTTTTCGCGCTATATTACAAATGAAACAGAATTACAATTCTATTCAATTTGTTAGAAGAACCGAGAAAATCAAAAAATGAAAACCTTGTTATCATCGCATTTCTATCTACCGACTGTTTTTCCAAAGACAGAAGTTAGTCTTCACAAATTGAATAGAATTTTTTATGCGAGGGGAGCAATACAAATGACAATGAAAATGACGAAGTATCAAAAAATAGAATTAGATCAAATCAGTAGTAATGAGAAAGAAGTTTTTATCGATTTAGTTATCACAGCAAAGCGAGAAAAAATTATACAGAAAGTAAAATTTGTACGCGATGAGGATTATGCTTGGGGAATGAAATGGGCATATGATCATTTCGCAAAAACAAAATTAGAAATGAAATTGATTTTCTCATATGCTGCATTGTTCTTAACAGAAGAATTAGGAGTGAATGATTTCATTATCTATGACAAAGTATTGGAATACAAAGTGGAAACCAAAGAGCAAATTGAAAAGACAATTGAAGAGTGTTGGTACGAAAATGATGAATATTACCGATTCTTGAACGAAAAGAAACGCCATAAAGAATATGCAGATAATGAACTCATGGGAAAGAGTAAAAACACTGCAAAAACGTACTTGGATTCGTTACAGAAGTTCTTCACTTACTTGTTCTTTTATGAAAGAGAAACATTTCCGATTTTCAGTACTAATGAAGTTAGTAGATTTGTGGAACATTTAAAAGAAATAAAAGAACCAAAGAGGTTTTCAGCAAATTATATTGTCCGCATATACGCAGCTATCGCAAGTTATGCGAAATACAATAATTACCCTTTAGATAAGAAAAAAATCGATTTACCGACTATTCCAAGCGTTCTGGAACTAGAAGGAAGGTCACTGGAAGAAGACAAGTTGCGAACTTTAAATGAAATGTTTCGAAATGCATTTTACGAAGCGAGAATGAATCAAGACGAACGAATCATTCCTAATTTGAGCAATCAGCGTAATCTATTCCGCAACTGGGTGATCTTTAGGCTCATGGCCGCAACTGGGATGAGGATAAGTGAAGTAGTTGATTTAGAAATTGATGACTTGTATCTAGAGGGAAGTCGTACCGAAAGTCGTTATGTACATATCCGCAAGACAAAGACAAAGATAGAAAGGAAAATCCCTTTATCACAAGACATTACGAAACTATTAAAAGATTATATTTCTTTCAGGCAAAAAAATGATTTGGAAATTGAAAAACAAAAAGAGTATTTCAATCAAATCAACAATCGTTCCAAACTCACCATCGAAATGATTATGAACAAAAAAGAAATAGCCAAATACGAAAGCATACAAAAAAAGTTACAAAAAGAGAATTTATCGACAATGGAAAAAAACGTTATACTTGCGGAACTTAACATGATGCGCATGGAAAAAATTGATGAATATATCGAAAGAAGATTCAAACCTTTACCTTATTTATTCATTTCAAATCGAAATAAGATTGTAAGTAAAAATACAATCATGGATGTGTTTAGAAAGAAGAATATCACGAGTCACCAGCTTCGGCACAGTTTAATCAAAAAGCTGATGGATGAAGGAGTCTCACTCAATCGTATTCAAAAAATCAGTGGTCATAAAACAGCAGATATGATTTTACGTTATTCAACACCTTCCTTAAAAGAGGTATCGGAAGACCTAGAAGATCATGAGCCAAAATTTGATTAAAGAAAAGGGGTATACAAATGAAAGAACTATTACGTTTTACAAAAGAAAACAAGGGAGAAATCAACGAAATTGCTGTTCTTATACGAAAAGATTTTACGTTATTTGTAGAATTCAAAGGACACCGTATTATGAGTTATATCGATGGAAAAGGACGATTACGTTTCTATGACACAACAAGACCAAAGGAAATTAAATTTGCTGGGATCGGCATATCGGAAGAACAATTAGAAGTGATTCAAAACTATATAAAAGAAGAAGAAATACGTTTAGAACAAGAAAAAGAACAACGAATCGTTGATGAATTTGGGGAAATTACAGATGAAAGTGAAATCCGCTTCACCTATACAACTGGTTATGATTTCAATGTTTCAAAGCTTCCGAAAGCGATTCGTGATTTAATTATGCAATTAGAAAAGAAAGATGTAAAAGGATATGAAAAAGTTGATTTCTACGGAGATTATAGTGTTGATTATGTCGTTACAATGACTTATAAGCAGTTACTTACATTAGTAGAAAATAGAAAAAAAGAAAATGAAATCATCGAGACAAAGAAACAGGAACGTATAGAAAAAGATAAAAAAGAGTTTGAAGAAAAGAAAAAACAAGCACGAGAAACAGGAAAAAGAGTGAAATTGTCTCACTGGATGGAACCATGCAATGATCCAACAGAAGAATGTAGTATAGATTTTATCACTAAATACATTGCACCTGATGGAAAAATTGAAATTGTTCGGTCTCATTCTTATTAATTTATAAAAATAGGGGGAAATAAACATGAAGTTTTTAAGTGAAATATATCCAAACGTGAAATTTTTCGAAAAAGAAAGTGATAAAAAACAGATTTTCTACGGAGTAGAAAGAAGTAAATTGAAAAAACGTGTACATGTTGAAGATTTTGTTTTCATTCGACCTGATTGTGAGTTCAATACAATCAGTTGGATTACAGGAAATGAAGATTCTTATTACGATGCTCTTCATATTAATGATTTTTCATATGTACTAGAAAAAGAGAATGTAGAAGAGTTATATCGTGAGTTAGTAAGTGATGCAACATTTAAAAATGCTTTAGAAAACGTACATATTAATAATTTCTATCATTTTGAACGTACAGATTGCTTACCGAAAGAAGTACATGCATTTGTTTTACATTTTTTAAACGAAATGAATCATAAAAACGTTCTGTTCAACGATGCAGATTGGGAAGATTCAATTGGTGTCTATGATGGCGATAAAACGCACCATAGAATCATTTTAAATGAGAAAAACGGATATGTGTATGCTGAGGATTTAGATTGTCTAGTACAAGAAGAAGCAAGTTTTAAGAACGGTTCATTTTCTTCAAAACTATATCTCACAACAGAAGGTGACCTTATTCAAGAATTTCATTCTCATTCTGAAAAAGACTTAGCACATCATATGACTGTACTACAAGTGATTGAAGGAAAAGAAAAGGAACAATATCTACAATTAATATTTAAAAAGGAGGGGAATTAAAATGAAACATACATTAGGGCCACAAAAACCATATCATTCATTAACCTTAGAAAAGGTATTGGAAGGTAAAAAAATCGAAATGAAGGTATCGATTAATTCTTCACTTACTGTATTTGTTGGAGATGGTAGTGGGTATAGTGAAACAGCCTATTTTGAACTTCAAGATGGACAAGAATATTTACGATTAAACAATATTTTGTATATAGATGATGTTCTAATCGATAAAGTTCCTATTACGCGTATGGAAAAAGGGACGTTAATACAATTCGCAATTGACCAAATAGAGCGAAATGAAGAGATTAAAGAAGAACGTTTCCAATCAGAAGATGCAATGCTTAAATTTACTTATAATGCTTCAAATCGAGTAGCTGAAGAACATGAAGAGTACCCTTGGTATGTGAGAAAACGTATTGAATTATTAGAAAGAGAAGAACTCTATCCTTTTGTGTATCAAGAACAATGGGGCGATGAGAAAGTCCTCTTTATGATCCGTATACCATACGAAAGATTAGAACAAATGACAGAATCAAGAATGCAAAAAAAGGTGGATTCGTATGAACTACGAAAAGTTGATAAAGAAAACGAATGAAATACATAACAACATATAAGAAAAGGAGTGTTTTATCATGGAACAAATTCTTTTAAAAGTAGGAGAAAAAGCACCTGAGAAGTGGATGAAAGATTTTCGTAATATGGGTCAAGGTGGTGTTTTAGAATATGATAAACACACAGGAGAATTGTATTTATTCATTATCCTGCACAACATTAAATCGAAAGAAAAACGCCAAATCAAACAAGGTTTAATTCGTTTCCGTTTATATGAAAAGGGTAATTGCATTCTACCAATCTTTGCGGTCGATAATCCGCGCGAGGATTTACTCTTAGAGCTGCCGTTTGATCCCAGTTTATATGATGAAGGGATAAATTTGGCAAGTGATCGATTAAACATCTTTTTAATTGAACAAAAAGATGAAACGATCCAAGCGATGCGTACATTAGACTTAGGAGGAGAGTTCTTTTTGAAACTCTTTGGGAATTGGATAGGGAAAGAAAAAGACTTCACAGAGGAATATCAAGCATTTTTACAAGAAGCGTACCAGCATAAGTGTATTGATCTTTGGGAACAGGCCGCACAAGTGGATTGGGACAAATAAAATGCTGGGTTTATTTGCTAAATGTTGTTAGAATCAGTAGAATAGTAGTAGAAAGAAAAAGGTTTTTTGTGAGAAAGTGAAGAAATATAGAAGAAAGACTGGATTTTTTGTGAAAAATGAGGTAAAAAGAAGAAAAGCCACTGTTGGTAGCAGTGACTTTACTTTAAAGCTATAAAATTGTTTCAATGAAGTTTTCCCGACTTCTGAATCCGATTGAGACAACCCAACCGTAATTTAATCAACGTTTATATATTTAATAATAACAAAAATTATTAAATATTTCTACTAAGAATATACATTTTTATATTCTTTTAGTCAAGAAGAATTAAATTCCTTTTTTGGGGACAAAATTAAATTTATATTATTATAGATAGTTCGGATTCCTATCTCTTACAAATAGAGAGGGGAAATTAACATGAGTATTAGAATTAGACAATCAAAAGAATTAGAACGACGTATTGAGGAAAAAAAGAAAGAGAAAGTAACAGGTAAAAAACGAGGACGACCTCGTAAAAACAAAATCGAAGAGGAAATAAAGAATCCACCTTTTAAGCCGTTCGATGAAACAGGAGAAATACCAGAAGGGTATATTCCAGGTCTTTTGAAAGAAGGTTCATCTGTAACGGATAAAGAAGCGTTGGAGAAAGAACAAGAAAGAAAAAAAGCACAAAGATTATATGAATTATCAAAGGAACGTGAACCATTTGTACAAACAGGAAAGGAATATAATGTCATGTTCGAAAAATTAACACAAGCCGAATTACATTATCTGATGCAAATTATTCATTATGTTCCCTATGGAGAAAAACCAATCAAAAAAGACGGACAGTTATTAACGATTGGTGATATTTATGCCATTTGGGGAGTTCACCGAGAGACTGGCCGCAAATATATAAATAAATATATAAAACTAGGGATTGCTGAAAAAGAAAAATCAACAACTTCTAAAAGAGATGAATATTTGATTATCAAAAAAGAATTTTGGTTCAAAGGAAATAAAGACTTTAAAGGATATAATTCCAAAGTGATGGAAGCAAAAATGGAAGAAGTTATCGAATCTATTAAAATACAAACAGCAGAATATATGATTACTGCACAGGAAGAAGAGAACAAATTAGCAGAAGAACAAAGAAGAGAACCGAGAGAGGTTAAAAAAATATTCCCATTGTCTTTGTTAGGTGTTTTACTAGGACACATACACTTTCAAACATTTTTCCTCGTACATAATCCGACAGATGTAGCGATCCAAGAAGGAGAAACAGTACACGAAGTAATGGCGTCAGAATATAAAAGTTATCAAAGAGAAGGACATTTGGAATTTATGAGTAAAATAGATATTTGGCGTAAAATCACTGGAAAAAAAGTGAAAGATTTAGAAACAGAACAAAGCCAAAAATTAGATTTGTATTTTGATATGTTGAAAAAAGCTGGGGCTTTATTAAGCATAGAAGGTATGGAAAATCGATTGATTATGCACCCCGAATTAGCATTTGTAACTCCTCATGTGAAAGAAACAGATTGGTACAAGGCTGTTGCAACAATGTTTAACTTTACTAAATCAAAAAAGAATAAGAAGAAAAATACAAAAAAACAAGGTTAATTCCTTGTTTTTTTGTTGTTTAAAAAAACTTAATTGAGAATCATTATCTAAAAAAAGGGGGGGTTTTATGTGACATTGAGGTAAATAAAAACCTAATTGATAATTTTTATCACCTAAAAAAAGGGGGGGTTTTATGTGACATTGACCTAAAAAAAGGGGGGGTTTTATGTGACATTGGGTTTTCAATTTTCCTTACTCTCCCTAGTATTCTTGATTTTTCGGACTCTTATATAATCATGTAGTCTAAAAATCTGTAATTGATGTTTAATTAATTTTCTGCTTTTGATCTTAAAGTGTTTTTTGATTTTTGAACATGATTATATGCTTTAATTAATTGATTCATATTTTACTGTTTATGAGGTTCGTTTGCCATTTATTGTGTGGTGACAACTAGCGCGCTTCCGCTTGCTGCAATTTATTTTTTAATTACATTCTCACGAACCTAATTAAAAAATAAATTTATAATGGAGATTTGTTTCTTCTCACACTATTGTTTTTTGAACAATAATAGATGTTTTGGTTTTGTGTAAAAAATCCAAGATAATGTTTTCCCCCTATTTATGTACATTCACCTTATTTATGAAATTCCATTTATATTGTTATTTCCTCTAAAAATATTTATATCTGCAGACAAATACACCACAAGCTTTTTTTAGCGATTTTTTAAAAAAAGTGAAGTGGCAAAAATAACAATCTTGATCTTTGAATCAATTAATTAGGTTCTTTGCTTGTAAGAAGTGAAAATTTATTATTAAAATAGTTAGCTTCCCCCAGCAATTAACAAATATGATTTCATCTAATAATTATTTCGTCATTTTATTTTGTTTCTATAACAATATTAAAAGAAAAAACATTAAAACCAGTTCCGCTAACGCTCATTAGGACCTTAAAACATGTTGGAATCATAAATTCCAGACCTTTTGAAAAACAATTTCTTTGAAACTGCTAAAATATGAAACATTCCTCTTACTATAAAAGAGAAATTGTCCCTTTTTTTAGTGGTTTTTATACGAAAAATGCTTATGTATCAAGTATTTCAAGTTATAAATGTAAACACAGGAAAGATAATATATACATAAATACAAAAACCTAAAAGATGAAAATTATCTCCGCTACCGCTCAACAAGATCGTGAAACCCTGTTTGGTATTTCCAAAACAAAAAAACACACAAACTATAAAAATAGTGTATATACACTTCAATTGGAGGTGTATGTATATGTCGTTTAGTGAAAAAATGTATGATTTATCCTATGAAAATAATATTAAAATCATTTGCACAGATAAATTACCTAAAACAGATCAAATAATAGAGTTATCACATTACGATGGAAGAGGTTTAGATGATTTGTTTTATATTATGAAAGAAGAAAATATTAATTATGCTTTTTATGTAACAAAAACATTTGAAGAAGCTTATCAAACGCTTTATTTTTATGATGCAATGAAATGTTTAGAAGAAAAACATAATATCGTATTAACAGTAGAAAGTATTTTATATGGGTTTCTTGAACTTGATATTATTTTATATAATAACCAATTGGAAACATATAAAAATGATAATTTTGGTTATCAATCATTAACGTTCATTAAAAATAATATACAATATACGGTTGTTTATGAAGAAGAGTGGTACCAATTAGCAATAGCTGCAAAACAAACCACAGAAGAATTTGTAGAGGAATTTCTTAATCGTTACGATATTTTTATATATGAAGAAGTCGAATCATAATATTCGGCTTCTTTTTTATGCGTTTTCAAACAAAATATACACAAACATAAAAAAACCTGTATATATATGCTTCCATTTTATTTATTGGAGGTGTAGTAGATGAAATTTTTTGATTCAAGTTATATTAAGCAGTATGCAACGAAAAAAGGTTTTAAAGTGGTAGATATAAACAAAATTGAACCCACTTTTGAGGATACTTATAAAGTGGAACTAAATACATATGAAGATACAATAGATGATTTTTTTGCTATGGCAAAAGAAGAAAAGAAACGTACTATTTTTTTAGAAGAGGTTTGTTTGGATCGTGAAAAATTTGATATTAGTTTATATAACGTACATAAATATTTAGAAGAAAACTATCATGCGAAAACAGCAAATAAAAAGGAACAAGCACTACATAGTCGCATTATAGAACATATTAATTTTCGCAACCAACGCTTATTTTTACATACATTAGATAGAGAAGTAGTTGAAATTAAACTAATGTTTGTAGCTGATGAGGTAAGATATGAGATGGTATTTCAAGAACATTGGTATAAAAACCTATTAGGTTATCATCGTACAATGGAAGATATAGTAGATTCTTTTATGGAAACCAATACACCTTTATTAAAAGTAATAGAACAGGAAGAAGGTTAATATTGCTATTAACCTTCTTTTTTTATCAGACGTTCTTTCACAAATTGGATAGTTTATATTCTGTTCAATTTGTGAAGTGTAGGTTTTCTTCAAAATGCCCCTGGTTCTTATATACCAAACAGGTTTTAAGGTTTCCAGGAGCGGCAGCGGGATGGGGTTGTATTATGTATTGTTTTATCTGCTGGTTACATCATTAATAGAGGTTCTTGAAATGTTTTTGAAAATGCAGTATAGACATAATAACTATTATTTCGGAGGTTTCACTATGAATAAAGAAAAATACGAATACGAGAAATCATTTATTGCAAACCTGAGAAGAGAATGTACACAACAACACATATTAGAATACGTTAATTCATATGAAAAGAATGCTTTTACAAAAGAACAAATGGAAGAACTCAAACAAATAGCAAAAGAAGCACCACTCACAATGATGTTTGGACATTATTTAGTACCTGTAAAACCTTATGGGAGTGAAGGGTTAATCCCAAAATATGATGAATGCAATACTTCCTGTATTAGTAGTTCTGGAGGAAGCTGCTGTCGTTATTTTGAAGGAAAATTAGGAGATCATTACACGATGTGCAGTAAATATGTGTCGTTGTAATAGAGAATTATCGAAAATAGTTTAGTAGAAATACTAGACTTTTTTTATTTTTCCATTAGAAATAAACCATACATGTGTGTATAGAGGAGGTGTATGATTTGGAGTTTTTAAGTTTAAATGAAATCAAAGAAGTAGCAAATTCAGAAGGTATAGATATTATAGAAGCAAAGGTACGAAAAGGGGTAGATGAGTTACCTATTCTTTGTTTTAAAAGTGATTCGATAAAGGATATAGCTGATTTCTTCATGTTTGCAAGAAAAGCGAATATAAACACTATATTTTGTTATACAGAAACGTATGAATCTGATTTTTTTCGTTTAGATAGTACAGATATTAATCGTTTTATTGATGTAGACATCATAGAAAGAGAAACTGTCTTAGATTATATCTTAGAAGACATTGAAGTGTACAATGAACAATTTGAAAAATATGAAGAAGGAGAAGAATGTAATCGTGTATTATTTTTCTATAAAGATCGTATGGAACACTGCATCGTTCTTAGAAAAGAATGGGTAGAAAGAATCCTATCAAGAGAAGAAGCAATGTTTCGCATTTTAGCTGACTACGCTGACGAACTTCAAGCACTAGAAGAAGCATGGGAAGAAGATAAATAAAAAACCTTGCTATTACAAGGTTTTTTTCTAATAACCTAATCCACAAATTAAATAGTTTATATTCTATTCAATTTGTGGAAGAACGTTTCTCGAAAAAACTTTACAAACATACAAACATAATTAAATTTATATTGTCTACTTTATATCTATTGGAGGAATTTTTATGACTATCGATATAGCAAGGTTTATTTTATATGTAGTAATGATTGTTTTGATTTTGTATTACTTATACATTGCAGTAATTGAAATTTTAATACATAACAAATTTATCTATGGGAAGCATTTTCCTAAGGAAGAAGACTATCGTGATTTTGTAATAAGAAATAGCCGAAATAACGATGCATTTAATAAACGTTGATTCTACGTCAAAGGGATACACCTTACCCAGCATTTTTTAAAGGCTTATTTAGGCGATTTACAAAAATTGAAGAGATTTGATGTTTTGTTTTTAATTGAATTGAGGGGATAATTATGTCTGAGGGAGAATTGGCCGCATGGTTACATGTGGGAAGTGCTGGATTGATTGGTACGATAGGTCTTTTCGTTGCTATTTACAGATCATATAGCAATGAAAAGCAATTTGAAGAGGAAATGGAACAATTAAGAGAAGACCTGGCAAGAGAACAAGAAGAACGAAGAAAACGATTAGAGCAACAGAACAAAGAATTCCAGGAGAGAAGAAAACAATTTGAGAACAAGTTATATGGTAGAAAATAAGTGGATTTCACTTCTTTGTTTCCGTGTGGATTCCAGGTTTCTCAAATCCGCATGAAAAAGGCTGCGATTACATATAAAGTACAAACTTATTTTATTGCTGTTTGCTTTATATAAGCAAAAACAAGGATAAATCAGAGTATAAATATAATGTTAAACATAAACAGTAATAACAATATAAACGTAGAAGGTGATTGAATGCTGAATGAAGACAAAGATCAGAATGAACTAGAAGAAGACGATGATGAAGGACGCGAATTTAAAACGATCCCCATTTCCGAAGCAGTCCGACTTCAAAAACTTGAACGAGATAGAAGAAATAAAGAATTTCATGAAAAATTAGATAAACTAAAAGAAAAAACTGCAAAATTAAAAAAGGAATATGAAGAGAAGTATAAAAAGAAATAAATGAGCTCTCCTATGTCACTTATGTGGGAAATACTCAACTGAACTCCAATCAAAAATGGAGCAATCTATATACATCTAAAGTAATGTTTAGGCGTATGTGGATTGCTCCATTTTCATTTTATTTTAAAACCACAATACGAAGTAATGTGTTGCTATGTTTGCTAAAAACGTTACTAAAAACATTAAAACGAACTCAAAAAACTTTTTCATATGTATCACTCCTCTTTCTTTTGACTTAATACATAGTAGATTTTATTCCGTACTTTTATAAGAAAAAAAGGTCTGAGGTGGTCGAATTAAAATTTTGTAGTTCTTTGTTACTTTCTAAAAAAGGACAAAATAAAAAAAGAAGGGAATATTCCCTTCTTTTTTATTTTCTATGGTAGTGTATTCTAATGTATTTTAACGGCATGCTGTGCAGCCTAAATTGAATGGAGCAGAATAGAGGTGAATTTGGTGCACAAGAATATACCAAAATGTTGACTATTAGTCAACAACTTGGATATAATGTACATATAGTATTCAACATAACTTTTTCAATTTGTATTGAAGAGAATGAATACTGAATGTATAAGTTTATAAGCTTTAAGCATAAAATAAAAAAGGCAGAAGCTTGAGAAACTTCTACCTTTCGTAACCCAAATGCTATTGTGGAAGATAGCAGGCGCGGTTGTTTTTACAATTTAATTAGTTTTGAGATTGAGAACCGTCCTTTTTTCCGAGTAGGGCGGTTTTCGCTTTTTTGTATAAGAAAGGGATTGCAGTAATCGTTAAGGTTCCTAAACCTATTCCGATTCCTTTAGCATATCCGCTTACGAATTCAATTAAAAATGCGATCATTCTATCACCTCCCTCCCTACTGGATGGAAGTGAGATGACCCGCCTACTATATAGCTTTATTTAGGTTACCCTTTAATTGTATTACGTTTCAAAATAAGACACAAGATATATGTATAAATTCTTTCTTTATTTAACTTTTTAGTAGTATCATCTTTTCTATTTAAAATAGAAAGAATATTCTAATATTTATTTATCAATTTACTTTAAAAGCGTTGTTCTCATGCAATTTGTAGAATTGTGGTAATATTTAGAGAAATAGAGATGTTTTGAGGAGGACGTAGTGAAATGAGTACAGGTGTTTTCGTGTATGAAGTAGTTATGCAGCAACTCAATGATTTTTATCAACTAATGTTATCACAACAATTGATAAAAGCATCGGAATTAAAAAAAGAAATTGATGAGAAAATTGAACAAATCAAAGATGCAAAAGAAGAAGAAAAACAACATCAAAACTTATTATTATATTATTCTTTACTAGATTTTAAATATAGAATGCTAACGGACCGAGTAAGTATTCGAAAAGATAGTTTCGATATAATGAATGATTCAATCAATGAAACAACAGATACGCTGATAGCGTATTATTATCATTCTTTCAAAGCGGAACACGCTCTGATGTTTAGTATCTATAACGAAGCGAGAAGACAATATGAAGAGGCTGAAAGCCTATTAGGACATATTTCGGATGAATTAGAACATGCAGAGTTTTATCAGAAATATGCGGTGCTACATCACCATATTTCTCAAATGTTAACATCGATTGAGTACACGAATAAAGCAAAAACAATCTTTGAAAAGCATGCTGGATATGAAGTGAAAGTAGCTTCTTGTGAAAATACACTAGGAACAGCTTGTATATTCTTAAAACAATTTGAGAAAGCAGAAGAACACCTGAACCGATCTATCGATCTTCTGAAAAAACATAATGCAGACAAGCTTATTTTAGTAGTTAGACATAACCTGGGATTGCTATATGCAACACAAAACCTTTCTACATTAGCAATTCGTCATTTATCAGAAGTGACAGAGAAAATCCCAACACACTTCAAAGCATTGTTCTTACAAGCACGCGAACATTATAAATTAAAAGAAACAGCTACTGCAGGGGAACTTATTGCAAAAGGACTAAAGGTGTGTCAGGAAGTAGGAAATGAAGAATATATGTATCATTTCAGTATTTTACGCTCTCTAAATGATGATGAATCTGTTGAATTATTAGAAGAAGAAGTGAAAAAAGGTATTACTTACTTCAAGGATCAAGATTTATGGGATTATGTAGAAGAATATAGTGAAGTATTAGCAGTTCGCTTCCGAAAATTGAAAAATCATGAAAAAGTAAGTGATTATTTTGATGTATGTTACGAAGCGAAACAAAAATTATTAAGTAAAGGAGCATTAAAATGATGAAGAAACTTGTGTTAGCGACGTTGGGGTTAGTAATAACATTATCAATTGGTTTAAATACAGGTGATACACAACATGCTCTGAAAAAAGAGGAAATTATTCAGTATTCACATGCGGACCATTTTTAATTGATGTAAACAAAAGAGACCTCTCAAATGAGGTCTCTTTTGTTATAGGGTAATGACTCGTTTCCCTTTTATTGTAACAAGGTATACAAAATATGTACATTTGAACCATATTTATTCGTCTTCGTCTTCAAAATCGCGTAAGCTCTCAAGTAATTCTGTAAACGTTGCGCAAATAGGGTAAATAGCTTCTTCTATATCCTCTTCTTCATGATTCCAAAATACGACTGTTGGCGATGCAGGATTGTTTCGATAATCAAAACATAAGAAATTTCCAAACGAATCACTTGCGAAAGGATATACGCGATCTACGAGTCTATCTTTTATATTCTCGTATCGTTGAACAATCGAATACTTATCATCAATATGAAGTGTTAATAAATCATTAAATGTACTTTCATCTTGTCCTGGTATATCAAATACTTTCGGGCGAGGATATCCTCCGTCACATTCTTTCACACATTCAATAAAATCATTAGGTAGTTTAATGTTAAAATATTGCTCTACTTGTTTGATTTCATTATCTGTAACTTCTTCTTTACTTACACCAATCCATACAATATTATTCATTGTTAAACCTCCCTATTTTTCACCTTTTTTGCCCCAAATATTATATCCACCAGTATGACCAGTTTTCTCATGCAGGAACGCGTCTACGAGCTGCATTCTACCTGTATCCTGATGGTGATGCCATGTATACGTCTTAGGTTTTTCACCCTTCTTAAATAGTTCAATTTCCTCTGCTGTAAATTTAGCAGCCAATTTTGGATCTTTTACTATTTGTTCGTATAACAGCTTATTACATATTCTATCATGTGTAGGTCTTGTTTTTTTAAAGTCAGCTTCTTTTAGTTTAACTTCAGCAAAAGCATCGAAAATAGGGAACCCATCTAGATCATACGGTACACCTGAAACTGGATGCCTATCTCCCGCCAACTCCCCTTTTCTTAATTTGATTGTCTTTGGACCATTTTTACCTTCATAAGTATAGGTGACCACTTTCTGTAAGTATTGCTCAGTGCTACCGATTCCTGCATATGAAAGGTGATTACCACCTTTAAACTCATAGTTATTTAATATATGCAATGCATTTCTGTATGCTGGGGAATTCATTACAAGTGATTTTCCTTTATTAAGACCAGTAATAGCAGCTACCTTCCCTACTTGTCCTGCTTTACTAAGACCCTTATCACCCAGAAGTCCGAGTCCTAAAGTTGCTACACCATAAGCTACATAATGCTCTCTACTTTCCAGATTCCCATTCCAAAACTTATTCATAAATGTATCTGAGAAAGCGTTCCATGCGGCAGGAATAGTTTCTTCATAGTTTACAATCGCATCTCGCATATTCAACCAGGTTTCTTTATCACCTAAGGATATTAGTCCTTCCCACGCATCCACTGCACCATCTACAAACCCAGTAGAAATACCAGTCCACGCAGCATTTAAATCCTTTTTATTAAAAAATGACTCTTCTGATTTGGGAGGTAGTTTTCCGCACATGGCACCTTCTTCTATATTGGAATCAACTAAATTTCCGCCATACAGCTCATCTGCTTCTCGGAATTTAACAGCTGCACGTTCTAATTCTGCTGAAATTTTATCTAACTCCTGAAGTATATTAAACATCATTGGCTTTGCTTCGTTGAACATATGATAAAACCGATTGCTACTTGCTCCGCTCCATTGAGAAGCTATGTATTCGGTTTGTTGATATAAATCTTTATGTATGTATTCCAGGGTTGATCTGGCACTTTTTACGTTTTTGGCCGCCTGTTCCAATTGTTCAGGTGTTACCTTGATTTGCGTACTCATTCCATCCCTTCTTTTCTATCGATTAGTAAGAAAATTATAACATGTTGCTATTAGGGGTCTGTGTAGCAATGGAACCTTCTTAACGTATGGTAAAACAAAGTTTTTTGCTCTAATAATTCCTTAGCGTACGAAATTCGCGTTTTGTTGACGAAACCCCGAATAGATTCGTAGTTTTTCTGATGTAATAACTTTCAGAACAGCTATGAATCTATTTTTTTATCAGGGGTACCGCTAGTATTTCGAAAAACCCCCACGCTAAGCAAAAAAATACAATAAGCTGTCCAAATGGACAGCTTATTTACATAATTCTCGAAAGCGGAAGTCAATAAATCTATCATATATCTTCAGCGATTTATTGCTGAAGATACAACTGTTTTGATAATGGAATACCCTTATTGAAAAATTCTGAGTAATCGTTTAAATAATAATCTGCTACATCACTTTGACCTTGAAACATGCATGTTATGATTCCTAATTCTTTTGCAGGTAGCAAATCTAATTCTCTATCTCCAATAGCTAGATCAATTTTGTGTTTTTGATGCAAGTAAGTATATGCTGATGGGTTGGGTTTGCGAGGAAAACCATTATCAATCGTAACCATATCTACAAAGTATTTGTCCCATCCATAATATTTTAAAATTGCTAAAACTCCATCTCTGTGTTTATGTGTCATGATTACATTCTTATCTGCAAATTTCAAAATTTCTTCCACGCCATCAAATGGTTTCATGTCTTTTGGAGACAATTCCTTTTTTAAGCTTTTAATTTTCTCTTTCTGGTCACTAGAAACATTATAGTAGTCTAGTGCATGTGAGTATGAAATCTTTAATTTTTTATAAATCTCCTGTTTATCTATCTCTTCTCCAAGTACTAGAGAGAGTATTTTGGTATAGGCAGGATATGTATTAAAAAGTGTTCCGTCAAAGTCCCATAAAATATTCAATTAAATCACCCTTTCTATTCCATTTTATCACAAGAATGTGGTAGCCATACTCTTGTTTTCTTTGTATACTCCATACACTATCGTTAACATAACGTCTCATTATCAGAATTTGAATTTTCTTATTTAATCTTGTAAGATATCCACCAAAAACACTGTCCCATATATATCTGTAAATCATTTGAAATAGGGATAAATATATTTTTTAGTTCTTCCTCAGTGTAATAGTTTTTTATGATTTCATACTTGGTTCCATTATCTAAAGTCCTTATTTTATATGTATTTGGGTCATTTTCCTTATGTACTAAAGTTCCACCCATGGAATCCATATAAATATTATCAGTCATAAAAACTACTGTTCCAGAGTCAAGCTTATCGTGTAATTGATTTAAAAATTCTTGAATTCTAAACTTTGGTATATGTGAAAACCAAAAGTTTGCAATACATCCTTCAAAGTTCCCAGGGATTTTATCCAGCTGGTAGGCATCCCCATGAAGAAAATTCACTTTAGAAAGAGGAATGTCTTTTTGATTTGCGATGTTTAATACTTCGTTGGAATAATCTATGGCTGTTATATGTTTTGCTGTTTTAGCTATAAACTGTGTCCAATAGCCTGTCCCACATGCTATTTCTAAAATAGATTGGTCTGTAAATAGTTCTTGGAGTTTCTGTTGAATAAGGGTTTGTTCTTCTTGCCGAATTGGATCGTTTCTAAAATAAACTTTTTCATATTCATGAGCCCGTTCGTTATAATACATTTTCATAAATATATCCCCCTTTATACAAATTAACTAATTGTAACATTTGTTTGTTAATTCTGTATATTGTTTTTTTGTGTTGAAAGAGTTGAATATTATATACAATTTCAGTTAACATAACGTCTCATTATCGGTAGCAAGGACAAAAGCGTCCCCTTACTCTCGCAAGGCATCTACCTTTTTTCTTTCTATAATTCTATACATCTTTTTATACATTCCTATTTTGACTCGCCTTTTGTCCTCCCCATAGTTCCCTATGTCTCCCGATTTTTTGCATAAAACTTTGCATACTCTTAACGTGTTTTTTTCCGAAATGCTGGCGATACTCCATTAAGATAGAAAAAGACTTAACCTTTTTAGGTAAGTCTTTTTTTGTTTATGTGTATATGTTTATATTATACTTAAACTACTCAGATATTATTTATGAAAGGAGCTATTTATGAGGCTGTCTAAAGCAGAAATCACTTTTTTGAAAGAACTAGATAAGTACGCTCAATATAAGCGTGCGGATAATTCATCAAAGCTAGAAAGATTAATGGATCTAGGATTGATTGGAGAGAGCTATGGGTTGTACTATACGACTAAGAAAGCTCGGGATTTATTTGAGAGATTGGAAGAAGAAAGAAAGCAAAAAATAGAAGCGGTGGTTTTGAGAGATAAGGCTTTTGTGGTGGATACTACAGAAGAAATAAATCGATTACGCGCAGAAAATGAACAATTAAAAAAGGCTGTGTCATTCCAAGACGAATTTATTGATTGGAGTAGAAAGCATTTTGAAGATTTAATTATGAACTTAGATATAAACATTGATAAATACGGATATAGTAATTACAAAGATAAGGATGACTACATAGATGCGAATGTATCTAGTTTATATAACCGTTTTTATCAGAGATATAAACAAAAGTTCCCTATTTTTTAACTTTGATTAGGCAGAAAGTAGTGTTCGAATGGCCAGGCATTAGCGAAGTAGTTGTATTTTTGACATAGCGTATAAATCCATTCACTTCCACCTTTTCGGGTATTGGGGTAAAAATACCCCAATACGACTGAGTTTTTAGTGCTGACGTTTCATGTCATTATTTTCTAAAAAACAACATTGACACAAAAATACCCTTGGGAGTATACTTATCTTACAATTTACAAAATTTACATAAAAGGAGGTGTGCATATGTCAAATCCATTTACTTCACGTTTTACGAAACGCTTTTTCATTGTGTTTGGTGCTTTCTGGGGAAGTTATCTTGTTCCAGCAATTTTACCCTTTTCTATTTTTTATTTAACACCGTTTGTTGTAATATTTGGTCTCCCTATTTATTTTACAATGCAAGATAACAAAGGAAAGAATAGTTGTATAGAACTTATCCGTAATAAATACAATCAAGAAAGTGTATTAACAGTAGAAACGTACCATCCTAATTTAGAATGGGGGTTTCTTACGTTGACTCAACAATCATTGTTTTTCGTTCCTAAGAAGGGTGAAATAATGATTGTTTCTCTTAACTCTATATCGGAATATGGATTTAAAGGTATTGGGACGGGAGACTTTACAACAACTGTATCAAGAATTGGAAATACAGGTGTGAACATTGGTAGTACAAGAGAGAATAAAGCTCCTGTTTTTTATTTTTATCTAACAGAGATAGATGATTTATTTTATTTTCATACAAGAAAACATGAGAAGATGTTTAAAGCGATGCAAAGGATTTTAGGAACAGATACAAGTAAATTAAAGAGTAACTATTAAACAAAATAAAGGTAGAAGGTTGAAAATGATGTACTTGTTTCACCTCTTACCTCTATTTATTATTATATGAAAATAATTTATTTTATATGCTCACATTTTTAGGGAATTAATGTATAATTATGACATGTTAAATACTATAGGGGGCACGGTATAATTATGAAAAAGATAACAAAAGGACTTATTACAGTTTTATTATCTACAACATTATTGGTTGCATGTAGTAATGATGAAAAAACTACAACAACTACACAGGAAAAATCGTCACAATCACAACAGAAAGAACAACAATCTGTTCCACAAGAGGTTTTAAAACAAACCAAAAATTTGAAACAAGTCGGTGGTGAATCTGTTGTGTCTAAAGAAGTTGAAAGAAATAGTTCGTCAGGAGTAGCTGCGAGAGCTGGATATGTTTATTATATGTATTCTGATAAAAAACAAACTTTTGTTTCGATTGCGGATACAAAAAAAGATAAATGGGTTATAAAAGATAAAGTTATTTCTCAAACAGATTCAGTTCCGTACGGAACTGCGTTTTTTGCTGAGGATAAAATGTTCTTTATCGATGAAAAAGGGGAAATAAAAAAACAGGTACAACTTCCAAAAGTTTCTACTCATCTTATGTCAAGCGAGGACACGGGTTATGTAAGAACAAGTAAGGGGGATGCGGCTTTTTTAACTACGAAAGATATGTTCAAACTGTACTATGAAGATGGAACAGAAAAGGAATTTCCAATGACAGATTATTTTTCTATCAAATCGAGGAATGATTTCATAGATGTAGATAAGAACATAGTGTACCTCAATGAAGGTACAGATTTTACAATGTATGATTTGAAAAAAGGTAAATGGGTTTATGATGAAAATGGAAAACAAGTGAAATATGGGAAGACGCTTTCTGATATAGTTATTCCATTCCAGGATTATATGATTAGGATTAATGGTGGTAATGGAAAAGATCGTTTTGTTTATCTTGATGAAAAACTTAAACCAAAAACTGTTTCGGGACAACAAATTCCTGGACAAGAATTTACTGTTGGCGATAGCCATGGACAATTTTTAGTAGAAAAAGATAAATTAATCAGTGTTCGATCATTTAAATTTGAAGGGGAAGAATCTGTACAATACTTTGAATACAAAAAAGCAAAATAACGGCATTTACGAGAAAGAAGAAAATCAGTGATTTTCTTCTTTCTCTTTTTTTGTTGACTTTTTTCAAATTTGCGCTAAAGGAAATTTGGAATGAGGTGATCTATATGTGGAGTATTGATTTAGTTGTTTATTTGCTTGGAATGACAGGTATAACATGCGTATTAAGTATCTGGGTAGGTTTAGTATTAGAAAAGAGAAAAACGACAATAGAAGGAAAATAGAGAAGCGATTTCTGTAAAGAAATCGCTCTTTTTTATTTTTGATTGTTATAAAAAGAACAAAATGTGAGCATGCTCATTCACAGAAAAGAAAAATGAAAAAAGTTCTTTTTCTAAAAAAGGGGTTTTTCAAAATCGCAGGTATATACAATTGCACCATTCAACAAGTAATCAAAATCTAATCATTATAAGGGGGATTTACTAATGCAACCTGAATTCAAAGAGCAAGACGTCAAACAAGAACAAGAGAAGAAAAAAGAGAAACGCGATTTGATTGGACCTTTGCTAAATTTCGGTGGAGGATTGCTGCGTTTTTTGGCTTCTGTCGTAGATAAATTTATTAAATAAATAGTAGTTTTATATTAAAAAATACATACGCTTGACAATCGATAGAGAAATAACTTACTATTGGTGTACATTATAGTGTTAACCATAGTTATCATCAATAGTGATTTCTATAGTGATCGCATGAAAGGGGTATGAAAAATGGCAAAAGTATTCGATGCACGTCGAGCGATTTTTATTCCAGCAACAGGGGGACATCCAGAAGGGGCGGAATACCGTGTAGCTTGGGGCTATGAGCAATGGGGACAACCGACTGCGGTTACAAAGGTACAAATGGTATATAACAACAAAGTGGCGGGGCGTCTAAGTCCTTCTTATCCAGATGGAACACTTGATGAACGTACAGTTTTACTGGCACTTGATTTAGTGAAAAAGGGATATGGTACAAGTTCTAAAAAAAGTAAAGTTGTACTTGTTTTAAAAGAAATCCAACCAAACGAAACACAAGAAGAAGTATTAGAAAGAACAGAAGACGAAGTGCACGATATGAACATTGAAATATTCAGTGTACCTGGGGCCGCTACGAGTCCTGTTGTAGGAATTGAACTACAAAAACAAGTCGAGCTAGAAGGAAACTTGGTTGCATTTATTTTTGCGGTAGATGTTGCTTAGTTTAGGGAAATGGAACACGCTTGTCTAAAGCGTGTTCCGCGCGCTATTATTAATGTAATAGGAATAAACGTTGTATTTAAATAAAGATATAAAGTAGATGCATAATAGGAACAAATATTGTATTTAAATACTTCTGAGTCTGATTAGACACGCATTGAATCATAACAAATATTGTATTTAAATTTGTAAGTGTCATCTACACTGATAAATTTCATATTAAATCATAACAAGTATTGTATTTAAATACTTCTGAGTCTGATTAGACAGCATATTGAATCGTAACAAATATTGTATTTAAATCGGTTTCCGAATGATTTGTGAAACGATAAGAAATTTTAATCAAAACATATAATGTATTTAAATGCTCAATAGCTATTTTTCTGCGTTTTCTGTGAAAAAATGAATCATAACAATCGTTGTATTTAATTAAAAAAGCTTCTAATAAAAGTATAATCATAACAAGTATTGTAATAGGAAAAGACGATCCAAATGGATCGTCTTTTTTTGTTCCCTTTAAAGGTTAGAAAGTCTGTTGGATTCGCCAAGATTCCCGAAATAAGCGGAAATCGATAGGGAAGCATGTGGAGCCTTGTTAGAAAATGTCTATGGAAGTAATCGCCATGCACTTTGCCGCGCAATAGCGAGGACGGACAAAAATATCTGTATTGCTATCAAAACACGTCTATTAGGCGTGTTTTTTATGGACATTTTCATCTTTTCTATTATTATTTCATCAATATTTTAATTAGAAGAGGTGATAAATGATGGATATAACATTAGAGCAATTAGAAAAAATGTCGGACCAGGAATTATTAGAGTTTGCGGTAAAAAACATGGAAGATACAAAAAAGATGTGCGTATTTTCCAAAGATACTAGCGAAATTGACGGCTTTAAAAAGAGACCTGTATATACATTTGATTCTATAAAGAAATACATTGAATGCGATAAAGAAAAGGGAACATTAACAGTACCTTTTATTGATGAAAGGGAAATAGATGTTTTTAAGAAAGTTGTTTTTTCGGAACGAGATCGAGCGGATCGTATACATTGGAAAAGTTTTTTCAGTGTTCTTCGTGTTACGGTAATGAATGAACTATTTGGACTCGTTACAACGAATTATGAATGTTTAAAAGTAAACAGAAAGGAAGACCCAAGGTTTCCCAATGACATGAGAAACGATAGAAAAGAAGAAAGAATGTACTTTGATTATAAGAATAATATATTTCAGCAAGTTCCTGATAAAAAGATGAGGCAAGATGAAGAAGGTTCGGAAGAACATAATCAACATATTGAAGAATTCAATCGAAGAAATGAAATGAAAGATTACCTATTAGAACGATTGGATGAACTGCAATATCGTTATTTACGAGCATTTGATAAGGTATATGAATTAGATCATAGCCCTGGGCAACAAAAAAAGGAATTAATCCATTATTATCAAACATGGAATCAGTTTTTTACAGAAGAAATGGAACAAGGGATGCAAGTTGCATTGGTTTACAACCATATTAGTTTAGAAGAATACAAGATTTTTATAGAAGTGATAAAGCGGTATCAACCAATTGTACAAACAAAATACAATGAATTGTTAACGGTTGCTGTTAATGAAAAAGGAGAGGTTGATAAGGATTGGTATCGACAAAAATTAGAATCGGTCACATTATTTTTAATAGATTTTATCAGTGAACGTAAAGAAAACAGTGAGAAATATGGATTCTTCGCATGGGAAATGAAAGATAAAACAAAGGTAATGAATCCTACCATATCGGAGGTTGAAAGAAGAAGTTATTATATGGACGTTGCATCCAAACCAATCGATGAAGAAAGAAAAAATAAAGTTGTTATGGAGTATTTAACAAACAAAGAAGAAAGTAAAGAACTCAAAATCATTGAAAAACCTGCTGCATTGGAAAAAGACGATCATCAAATTATTTTAAATATCGTGAGAGGTCGTAGGGAACGCCATAACGATGTAGCGTTATTCTTCAATACTGTCGCTGATAAATCGAAGATTCCTGTTGAGGATTTGTACCAGTATTTAAATGATTTAGTAGAAGAACGAAATCGAAAAGAAAGGGAATAATATCCCTTTCTTTTTTATGGGATTCCGTCAACACTTTGTACACCCTATTTTGTAAAAATAATAGCAATCTACTTTGTCATATCATATAAATTAAATTTGTCTTCATAAAAATCTGTTTGATTAAATGTGAATCCAGTAATTTTCCCCTCATTATCCGATTTTACTGAAATACCCATGTTTATTAATTTGTTTATGCTATACTCTAATCCTGGTGAGTTATCGCTTTTATTATGAATGTTCCAGGTGATAACAGTTCCATCTTCATCATTACTCATCTTAAAACGGTAGCCATTCCCTACATATCGATGAATATCGTCTATATTATTTTGGATAATACTATATTGACGATCATGTTCATTTTGTTCTTGGTTTTGTTTTTCTTGATCTTGTTGATTTTGTATTTGCTTTTGTTGTTTTGCCAGTAATTGTTCCGCATCTTTATTAAGCTTAATATCTACTATGTTTCCATCGTTATCTAATAATATTTCATAACCACCATTGATTAAATTGATAGCTGATTTCTCCATAGTTTCATTACGGCCCGACGCATTTCCATTAAAACTAACGGGTTGTCCGTCTTGTATCAATAATTTCCAACCAGATTTTTGGATTGCTTTCATGTTATTAATATTAGTTTCTGCATCAGCATCAGTTAAAATAGTTTTTGGAGAACGGGAATACCACCGTGAGACTTCATTATTTTCATTTTTAAAAGAAGATTCATTACTTGTACTAGAATGTTCAGTATTCATATACACAGCGATTATAAAAGCAAAAACCAAAAAGCATATAACAATCCATAAGTTTCTCCAACGCTTCATCATATTCTCCTTTATTCAAACATTATATATTATAATTTTATGTTATCAATTTATCATATAGATTACCAACTTAATACCAAGGTTAATTGTAGTAATTTTTTTAGTTTTCTTGATGGTTCGCTGTGGTTGAAATTATACTAGTAGTAAACCACACAGATTAGAGGGAGAGTCAATGAAAAAGAATTGGAATGAAGACGAGTTTTTAGAGGTACGGCAACGATTCCTTCTTTTTGGAGCCACAAATGGCAAATGGATGTTTTAGGGTAAAAAACCCCTTTTTTGTCGAATTTATGTGTTTGGTAAAATAAACTTCTCATTATGACCGTATGAAAAAATTTTAGAAAGGAAAGGTGGAATTTATAGTAATGCGTAACGTGTATCCGATAAAACACTACAGTAGTGAACATTTCGTTGAACGAAAATTGGAGATTAATGAGGAAGACCTCCAGGAAATTATCGAAGATTACTTGCGAAGGAATGCCGATTTTGATTTTGATGAGGTCGAAATCGTCAATAACCGTCCAATGAACATATGGCTCTATGCTAAGTGCAGGACATATATTGATCCTGAAGATTCGGAACAAGATGAAGTAGTATTTGATGCAGAAATAGAAATTACTGGGGACTATGATGGAAATCCTTAATAACTTATTAAAAATATATAAGGAGTCACCATAAAGAAAAGGCACTCCTACGAGTGTCTTTTCTTCGACTTGATAACCACTTTAATTTTAATAATAGTATGTATTGGATTCCCATCCAACTATCATTTTACCATATTTATCTATATTATTTGTTGAGAAAATACCAAAGTACTCGAAATGAGTGCTTTTTTATGTTAATTGAATTGCAAGAGTTCCTACTAGCTATTTTTGAGCACTTGCAGTTCTTTGTAAAAGGGATTAATCCATCAGATTTGTTAAATGAATAGTTCATTATGTCCCCTTTCAATTACTCTGTTATAAGTAAATTTACCAAGTAGGCGGTTGTACATTGTTTATGCATGGTACAAAAAAGTGTATATAACTAGATAAGCCTTTTTTGATTTTTGGCTTGACATATAAACTCTAAATAAGCAAAATCTGATGCTCTTAGCGTACGAAATTCGAGTTTTGTTAATACGACATTTATACAACTATTGCTATGACAGTGTTTTTTTACACAAATCAAAAATCCGCGTTATCATGATGCTATAACTTTTTTATTACTTTTTGTAGAACATATGGGTGGCACCGTTCTACGATTCGACTGAGCTGTGGTAGGCAAAGTCAATTTTTTATCAGCAATACCAAGAACAAACGATGACAGTATATCGATTGAAACTTCTGTCATTGAGACAGATATTTCAGAAAAACTAACAAAAAGAAAACATTATTATGAAGGAGAGATTCTATGTATTAGAGATTCTTTAAGAAATACCGCAATATCAGTTTTATCAGTAATACCAGCAATAGGGGTACCGCCAATACAAAAAAACTAAATCAAGGAGGAAGAAACATGAGGATTTTGAAGGATGCTTCAACTAAAGGACGCTTTAGAAAAGTGAAATCTCATGTATTTTTTTATGTTTAAAGCATCATAAGATTTGAATTTAAGCATAAAGTGAATACTGTACAAAAAAATTTAATCGATGAAATGGAGGATGATAGTGACAAAAAGAAAACAAACATTGATTTTTAATCAGAATGGGAGGAAGAAAATAAGCAATAACATTAGCACCAAGGATAAACATAATGGAAATATGTTGTTAGTAGTAAATGAGTAATTAAGTAATATAGTTTTTGGTTGAAAAAGAGTTATGGAGGTTGCCAGAACTCGCCTGATGTGGTTTCACGGCTGCATTAGTCCTCGTTAAAAAATGGATGGGTTGTTGTCTGCGGATAATGACTGACACAAGTTACACAAGACGTGATTTTCATTTGTGAACTTACGCATCAAGGACGATAATCCTTGGGGGGAGATGATCCTCGTCTACGGACAAAAATGAATTCAGCCAAATTCGTTAACGTGACAAAAATATAAATAGAGAGATTCGTAATGGGAATATGGTTTTCGATACGAGAACAAAATTTACGGATTCCACTATTAAAATATTTTTGACCATCGGCTAATTTTTTATGATTTATTTGTGGTTTCGAACGCGTTCGAAAGTGCAAATAAGGCATAAAAAATGGTTTTTTCGGCACGTCTTCGAACGCGTTCGAAGATGGGGTGAAAAAAAGCGGATGGGCAACAAATATTGATACGACGGGAGATTGAGCGGTTATATCTGTCTCTTAACAGTGATCTTCTGTTAAGAGCAATATAACCAGCTCAATCGGAATCTTAGGGGAAAAGTTTCATCTCCCCTTAGATGAAGTAAGCTGGGCGAGTTTTTGTTGTAATAAAATCTTAGGAACAAAGTGACTTAGAGTTTATTACAACAAAAATGCTTTAGTTTCGAACTAGTAAATCTTAGGAACCCTTGTGGTGAGTTAGAATTTACTAAGCTCGAAATGCTCTTCCGCTTTTTCATTTCATCTTTTCCGATCGTCTTCTTTCCATCTTTTAATCTTTATCTTTCCATCTTTGCATTTCCGTTTTTTATGTCTTATGTTTTTATCTTTTCATGTTTTTTTCGAAATCAAATTAAAATCTTTTGGGCTGCTGTGCCACAGTACGGCACAGTTCAGTTAAAACGCGTTTTAACTGAAGTCGGCGAACTCATTTTAGAAAGGGGTGATGGATATGAGTACGAAACCAAAAAAGAATAAGAAGAAGAGAAAACCACCTGAACGTGGTGAAAAAAAGAAAAAGAAAGTAGAAAAAGAGAAACAAAAGCGAAAGGCAAAGTTTAAATTATCGATTCCACAACTCAAGAAATATGGATTGGAGAATGCTTCGCGGGAAGAAATACGAGAAGTCGAAAAAATAAGGGAATGGGCGGTCAAAATACACACCGTAGGAAAGGAGAGTAACATTTGCATAGATGGTGAGAATATGGCATTTTCAACAAGGAAAAATTACGAAACAAAAACGATTAAAGTGTTGACGGACATCCATTTGAAAACGAAAAAAAATATATTCGCAATCACACAAGAAGACATTTCAAACCACATCTACGAAACCTACTCCAACAATTACACTGCAAGTGCCTACATTGCCGCGCTGGGCTACACACAGACGGTCATAAATAGGGATGAAACCCTGTTCCGAGTGAAACCTTCGTTATTAATAAGGAATGCGGACGATTCAGCTTGGACGGTGAAAGAGGATCACCAGGATAGAGACTGGATTCGTAGAGCAAAAGACTCTACAACCAAAAAAGCAACATTCGAAGAAATCCAAAAAGTAAAAGAAGAAGTCATGAAGAGTAGATATAGCCAATCGCACAAGGAACAACTATTAAAAATGATAGACCTGTGTGCAGCTCTAGGACTCCGTGTGAGTGAAGCTATTTCTATGACCTATGGAGACATTCTGGAGAAAGGGAAATCACTTCATACGCAAGGAAAAGGTGGTCATCACCGTCATAACTCGTATTCGTTACCGAATCATGATGATCAAGCAAGACAAATATTGCAAGACTTATACAATAGTCCTGATAACACAAACCCAAACAAGAAGATTTTCGAATTTCGTACGGAAGTAAAGAGAGACAAAGACGGGAATTATATAAAAGGTGGAGAAATCATGAGTGATCAAGCTGTTCAGGAGAGGATTGGTCGCATGATACGAACTTGTGCGGACCGCGCTGGCGTGAATGATGCAGATAAAACGTTCAGTATGCATTCTCTACGAAAATATTACGCACAATCACGCGTAGATTACTATAAAAAGTTCACGTTAGATGAGTTAAAACAAGAGGTAAATGAAAAATTAGCAGAAAACAAACGTTTACGAAAAGAAGAAAAAGAACGTGTTCGTAAGGAGAAGCTTGCTGGGAAGACGAAAGCACAAATTAATGAAAGAAAATATCCAAATCTGGAGAAAAAATTAGAAACGTTACGAGATCGAATCAATTGGGTTGAAAAACCATCTAAAAAGAATCCTGAGGGTATCAGACGTACAAAAGATTGGAGAGATCCACAAGAAAAAGAGTTAATTTTCTTCTTAGTCAGCTTAAGTATTGGTCACCAAAGGGTAGAATCTGCCCCTTTACACAGTAATGTGTATCGATCACTCTGTTAAACGGGGGAACTCTCAATTATTGAGACAATCTACCGTGCTAAATTCCACAAAAAGTGGATAAATGCCTAACGACTATCCTGAAAAGGAGTACACTCAAGCGAGTGGAAAAGCAGAGCATCCTATGTTTTATATAGGATGATGATATAGTCTCAACTTCTATGGAAACATAGAGCAGTTCCTTTAGGGACGCATGTAAAGTAGCGATTTACATGGAAGAAACATGGGATGTGATCAGATTTTATGCTGAGTTGTTGTATGAAATTTTGTATAATAACTAAAAAAATGAACAAAAAATACACAAAGAGAAATCTATCATTATAATAAAGACATGCATATGGATTCATAGTCTCTATGAATCAAGGGTGCAACGTACAGGTGTATGTAACCGTAGTTTGCTATGGACGTCTATCCCCTTCCAAAAGGGATGTTGATTCGCTTTTCTTCAATTAGGAGGATTAGAGAGTGCACTGGGGTGGTGGTCACACTGAAAAAGACTAAAAAACGTACTGAAAAGTACGTTTTTTTCTTGCAAAAAAAATAAATTGCTATATATTCCTTTGTAGAAAGTGACAAGGTTACTTTCTACTTGAGATACTAGAAACATCCTGTTTCTTTAATATATTGTTAAATGTTTTAATAATGAGATGAAACTTCCATTAATTATTTCCTAATATTTGCTTTTAATCATAATATAAGAACCTCCAAAACTTATATTTAAACTAAGCAAAATCCCTTGTTATAAGGGGAAAGATACGTTCCCAAACGTATCTTTTTTTATACACACAAAGGACAAACGGTATGAATATATGTATATAGTACGTTGTTGTTTTCTAGAGTTTACTCTAGTTTCATTTTTTCATCGAGGAGTTCGTTGTCAAACGAACTCCTCTGCCCGTTTGCTTTTAAATCTTGATACATCTTAAAGGACTCTTGAAAGACGATCGAAACATCTTTTTCGCTGCACCGCGTAGGTGCCAGGTTTTTCTTGTACATAACTGCTGAAGCGCGCTATAGTTGAGGAGAAAAGAAGAAAAGTTTTCCAATTTCATAATTTGTTATTGATAATTTTTTTCTTTTTTAGTTTCATTTTGTTTATTCCTTTTTGGTTCAATTCTGGATGCTGCACCACAGGTGCAGTCTTTTTTTATCGAAAAACATTTACCTTTTACGATTTAGTGGTAAAAAAAGAATAGAAAAAACCGTTATTCATATTGTAAAAAAATGTAAAAATTATCACTTCCCGAAAAATGAAATTTGGCGATTTTGAAATCTCTTTGATAGCAAGCGTTTTGACCGAATCGGGCAAAAAAATGAAATGTTTCATCTTGTAATTACAACAAAAAAATAATTGTAATTTTTATTGTTGTTATAATTATTATAATTGTTGTAAGTAATGTTACAACATTACTTACAACTACAATTGGAGTTACAATTACAATAACAATATGAAGTAATGTTGTAAAAATAATAATAGTTGTTGCTAAAGTTACAATAGTAATTACAATTATAATAAGAATTAAAGGAAAAGTTACAAATATAATAGAAGTAACTATTATAGGTGTGATTATAATTACAATGATAATTCCATTTAAAAGAAAAGAAGGTGAATGGCATG
>NZ_BOQB01000153.1 GCF_018332475.1 Bacillus sanguinis
GATTGGTTCAACTAATAATTAGTGGGGATGAACACCGCTCCCCACTAATTAAAGTTTCACTTTATCTAATGGTGTCTATAAAGAAAATCGATCGGTTTAAATGTATTTTGAACATTGTACTCCATCATAGTTCGTTAGTAAAGTAGAAATGTTTAGGAGAAGAAAAATTTTTCCGTAATTTAAAAATCACCTTGGCTTATGCGAAGGTGATTTTCAAACTGCTTATTTTTTTAGTCCTTGCTCTAGCGTTTCTAACATTTCGTGCTTTTCATTTTCATCAGCGTTTTTCCAAATGACTTCAAATAAAACGCCAAGACCTGGAAGCATTTTTTCTTCACCGCTTTGAATTGCATCGACGATTGTTTCTTGTAATTGATCTTGTGAATTTCCAGATACATTCGCTAATACGGCACCGCGTAAATTAAAACTCATTGCTTTCACCTCTTCTTCAGAATTGAAACTGACGTTAGTTTTTGTTCTTTTTTATGTAAATATGTATGAAAAATAGGCTATAATGATAAGACAAGAAGAGAGGGAAATACATATTATGAAAAACATTGATTCAGTACAAAATCCGCGTGTAAAGCAGTGGAAAAAGCTGCAAACGAAAAAAGAGCGCGATAAAAAAGGTTTATTTTTTGTAGAAGGATTCCACTTAGTCGAGGAAGCTTTGAAGGCAGGAATTGTAACAGAACTTATCGTTTCAGATCAGACAGACCTTCCAAAAGATTGGACAGTTAATGATGTGGAAATGTATATCGTACCTGAGGCAATTGTAAAAATACTTCGTGAAACAGAAACGACACAAGGTGTATTTGCTGTTTGTGAGAAGCATGAGAAAGAAGTAGCTCTTACTGATGGGAAATTCCTTTTATTAGATGGCCTGCAGGACCCAGGTAATTTAGGGACAATTATTCGTACAGCTGATGCAGCTGGTATTCACGCCGTTGTGCTTGGAGAAGGTTGTGTGGATGTTTACAATAGTAAAGTACTCCGCTCTACACAAGGTTCTATTTTCCACTTACCAATTGTAAAAGGGAACTTAGAAGAATGGGTAGACAAGTTAAAAGAAAACAACGTTCCTGTATATGGAACAGCTCTTGAAAATGGAGTACCGTATGGTGAAGTAACACCAGCTGGTAGTTTTGCATTAATTGTAGGAAATGAAGGAAACGGCGTACGCCAAGAAATTCTTGCAAAAACGGATCAAAACTTGTATATTCCGATTTACGGCGGGGCAGAATCATTAAATGTTGCAGTTGCAGCAGGGATTTTAACGTATTATTTGCAAAGCCCAGTTGCGAACAAATAAAAAACTTCTTATAATAAGTTGAAGTATATTATATTAAAAGTTAAATAACGAAAAACGTCGATAGAGAAGAGTAACTTACAAAATCGCCATATAGGGAGAGAATGCCTTAGACTGAAAGCATTCTTATGGTAGACGGAAGTGAATTCACCTCTGGAGTTGACGCCAGGACCATATATATGTAAAGGCGTTCCGGTCAGAATTGATCGTTATAACTAATGAGTGGGCAGACTTGTTCTGTCAATTTAGGGTGGTACCGCGAATTTACCTCGTCCCTTTTTGGGAGCGAGGTTTTTTTATTTTTAAAATTAGGAGGGTTCCAAATGGAAGCACGTTTAAAAGAGCTAAAGCAAAAAGCGTTAGAGCTTATTGAAGAAGCGAAAGAGCTAAAGGGCTTAAACGACGTACGCGTAGCGTATTTAGGGAAAAAAGGTCCAATTACAGAAGTATTACGCGGCATGGGAAAATTATCAGCAGAAGAGCGTCCACGTATGGGAGCATTAGTAAATGAAGTACGTGAAGCGATTCAAACGCGTTTAGACGACAAAATTGGTAACTTAGAAAAAGCAGTAATTGAAGCGAAGTTAGCTACTGAAACAATTGATGTTACCTTGCCAGGTCGTCCTGTTGAAACAGGTTGTCACCATCCATTAACAGCTGTTGTTGAACAAATTGAAGATGTATTCATCGGTATGGGTTATGAAGTAGCTGAAGGAACAGAAGTAGAAAAAGACTACTACAACTTCGAAGCATTAAACTTACCGAAAGATCACCCAGCGCGTGATATGCAAGATACATTCTACATTACAGAAGAAACGTTACTACGTACACATACATCTTCTGTGCAAGCACGTACGATGGAAAATAATAAAGAAAAAGGCCCAATTAAAATTATTTGTCCTGGTAAAGTGTATCGCCGCGATGACGATGATGCGACGCATTCACATCAGTTCATGCAAATTGAGGGTCTTGTAATTGATAAAAACATTCGCATGAGTGATTTAAAAGGTACATTGCAAGTATTCGTGAAAAAGATGTTCGGTGAAGATCGTGAAATCCGTCTTCGTCCAAGTTTCTTCCCATTCACAGAGCCATCTGTAGAGATGGATATTTCTTGTATGATGTGTCACGGCAAAGGTTGCGGCACTTGTAAAGGAACTGGCTGGATCGAAATTTTAGGCGCAGGTATGGTTCACCCGAACGTACTTGAAATGGCTGGTTATGATTCAAAAGAATATCAAGGTTTCGCATTCGGTATGGGCGCAGAGCGTATCGCAATGTTGAAATACGGCGTAGATGACATTCGTCATTTCTATACAAATGATGTACGTTTCTTACAACAATTTAAACGAGCGTAAGGGAAGGAGAGGATAAGTATGTTCGTATCATATCGTTGGTTACAAGAGTATGTAGATATTAAAGATGTAACAGCACAAGAACTAGCAGACAAAATCACGAAAAGTGGTATTGAAGTAGAAGGTGTTGAAGTATTAAATAAAGGTGTAAAAGGTGTTGTAGTTGGTCACGTATTAGAATGTGAAAAACACCCAGAAGCTGATAAATTAAGCAAATGCTTAATCGATATCGGTGAAGAAGAGCCAGTTCAAATTATTTGTGGAGCTGCTAACATTGCAAAAGGTTTAAAAGTACCAGTTGCAAAAGTTGGAGCTGTACTTCCTGGCAACTTCAAAATTAAAAAAGCAAAACTACGTGGTGAAGCTTCTCACGGTATGGTTTGTGCTCTTCAAGAGCTTGGTATTGATGGGAAACTAGTTGCGAAAGAATATGCAGATGGTATCTTCATCTTCCCAAGTGACGCTGAAGTTGGTGCAGATGCACTTGAAATTTTAAACTTACATGATGAAGTACTTGAGCTTGGTTTAACACCAAACCGTGCAGATTGCTTAAACATGTTAGGCGTTGCATATGAAGTCGCTGCTATTTACGGCCGTGAAGTGAAACTTCCAGCTATCAATTTACAAGAAACAGCAGAAAAAACTGCTGATTACATTTCTGTAAGTGTAGAAGCGAAAGAAGAAAATCCATTATATATTGCAAAAATGGTAAAGAACGTAAAGATTGGTCCATCACCAATGTGGATGCAAACGCGCCTTATGGCAGCTGGCATTCGTCCAATTAGCAACGTAGTTGATATTACAAACTACATTTTAATGGAATACGGTCAACCGTTACATGCATTCGATTACGATAAATTAGGTTCAAAAGAAATCGTTGTTCGTCTAGCAAAAGAAGGCGAAAAACTTGAAACGTTAGATGATCAAGAACGTACATTACAAGAGCACCACCTTGTAATTACAAACGGCACAAAAGCTTTAGCTGTTGCTGGTGTAATGGGTGGAGCAGATTCTGAAGTTACAAATGAGACAGTAAACGTTCTAATTGAATCTGCATACTTTGCAGGTCAAACAGTGCGCCGTACATCAAAAGACTTAGGTCTTCGCAGTGAATCAAGTGCACGTTTCGAAAAAGGAATCGACCCAACACGTACGTTTGAAGCAATTCAACACGCAGCTGCTTTAATGGCGAAATACGCTGGCGGAGAAGCGCTTGAAGGTGTAGTAGAAGCTGACAACTTACAAGTGCAAGAGCGTACAGTATCTGTTACTGCTGAAAAAGTAAACCGTGTATTAGGTACAAATATTTCTGCAAGTGAAATGGGTACAATGTTCACAAACTTAAAATTCCCATTCACAGAAGTAGAAGGAACATTCCATGTGAATGTACCAGCGCGTCGCCCTGATATTACAATTTCAGAAGACTTAGTAGAAGAAGTGGGCCGTCTATACGGTTATGACCACATTCCAGTTACATTACCTTCTGGAACAATGACACGTGGTAAATTAACATCAGCACAAACGAAACGTCGTAAAGTACGTCGCTTCTTAGAAGGTGCTGGTTTATATGAAGCAATCACATATTCATTAACAAGCGCTGACAAAGCGAAACAATATATGGTTGAGCCTAACGAAAAGGCGCCTGTAAACCTTGCACTTCCAATGAGTGAAGAGCGTAGCCAACTTCGTTTAAGCCTAGTGCCACAATTGTTAGAAGCAGTTTCATACAACGTTGCACGTAAAAACGATAGCGTTGCTTTATATGAAGTAGGTTCTATCTTCTTACCAACAGAAGCAGGAGAACTTCCGAAAGAAGAACAACATCTTGCAGGTGTTATGACAGGTCTTGCGCTTCACCATGCATGGCAAGGTGAGAAGAAAGTAGTAGACTTCTTCGTTGTGAAAGGTGTACTAGAAGGATTATTCGACGTACTTGGCGTTTCAAACCAAATCACATATGCACCAGCAAAACGTGAAGGTATGCACCCAGGTCGTACAGCTGATATCGTATTAGATGGCGAAGTAATTGGTTTCATCGGTCAATTGCATCCAGAAGCAGAAAAACAATTAGATGTGAAAAATACATTCGTATTCGAACTATCTCTTGTAAAAGTATTTGGTGCAGACGCAGAAGAAACTTACTACGCAGCAATTCCACGTTTCCCATCTATGACACGTGATATGGCTGTTGTCGTAACAAAAGAAACAAAAGCTGGCGAAATGAAGCAAGTTATTGCTGAAGCTGGTGGAGAACTTCTGAAAGACGTGACGCTATTCGACTTATACGAAGGTGAAAAAATGGAAGAAGGCAAGAAATCACTTGCATTCTCTATGACCTACTTCGATGCAGAACGTACGTTAACAGACGAAGAGGTAACAGAAGCACATAACCGTGTATTAACAACGGTAGAAGAGAAGTTTGGTGCGGAGTTACGTAAGTAATAAAAAATTGCCGGATTAAGTCCGGCAATTTTTTTTATGGCACGATTGTCGATATATGATAAAAATCGCCGATAAATATTAAGGCATCTTGCATCTTTCTCTCGAATGTAGTACATTAATTTTAGTTTAACAAAATGAAAGACGATGATAAGGAAAAGTAATATATACTATAATCCAAAGCGAGTCAGGGACGGTGAGAGCCTGATGAGGCGGTATATGTGAAGAACACCTTGGAGTTGCTAACCGAAATTGAATCTTGTATTCAAGAGTAGACTTAGACGGGAATCCGGCCTGTTACAAACCGGGAAGTATGTATTACATACGAGTTAAAGTTGGTCTTTATGACAAATTGGGTGGTACCGCGAAGTTTAACCTTTCGTCCCTTTATGGATGAAAGGTTTTTTTGTATTTAAATATATCAGCAAAGGAGAATTTCACTATGGAAAACACATTAGTAAAAAGTCTGTATAGAGATACAGATAAATACGCAGGTCAAACAGTACAAGTATCAGGGTGGATTCGTAACTTACGTGATTCAAAAGCATTTGGTTTCATCGAATTAAACGATGGTAGTTTCTTCAAAAGCGTTCAAATCGTTTTCGATACAGAGTTAGAAAACTTCAAAGAAATTGCAAAACTTCCACTTAGCTCTTCAGTTAAAGTAGAAGGAAAAGTAATTGCAACGCCTGGAGCGAAGCAACCATTTGAAATTAAAGCAGAAAAAATTGATATCGAGGGCTTATCAGATTCTGATTACCCACTTCAAAAGAAGCGTCACACGTTTGAATACTTACGTACAATTGCTCACTTACGTCCAAGAACGAATGCATTCTCTGCAACGTTCCGTGTGCGTTCTATCGCAGCATTTGCGATTCACCAGTTCTTCCAAGAGCGTGGATTCGTACATGTTCACACACCAATCATCACTGGTAGTGATACAGAAGGTGCAGGCGAAATGTTCCGCGTAACAACGCAAGATTTAAACAACGTACCAAAAGGTGAAGACGGACAAGTTGATGAATCAAAAGACTTCTTCGCTAAAGAAACAAACTTAACAGTAAGTGGACAGCTGAATGCTGAAGCTTATGCATTAGCATTCCGTGATGTATACACATTCGGACCTACATTCCGTGCAGAAAACTCAAACACAACTCGCCACGCTGCTGAGTTCTGGATGGTTGAGCCTGAGATTGCATTCGCTGAATTAGGTGACGTAATGAACCTTACAGAAGATATGCTGAAATATGCAATGAAATACGTATTAGAGCATGCGCCAGAAGAAATGGAATTCTTCAACAGCTTCGTTGATAAAACAGTTCTAGAGCGTATGAACAACGTAATTAACTCTGACTTCGGTCGCATCACTTATACAGAAGCAATTAAAGTGCTTCAAGAATCAGGTGCTGACTTCAAATACCCAGTAGAATGGGGTATTGACTTACAAACAGAGCACGAAAGATACTTATCAGAAGAAATCTTTAAACGCCCTGTATTCGTAACTGACTATCCGAAAGACATTAAAGCGTTCTACATGCGCTTAAATGAAGACGGTAAAACTGTAGCTGCTACTGACCTTCTAGTTCCTGGCATCGGCGAATTAATCGGCGGAAGTCAACGTGAAGAAAGAATGGACGTTTTAGTAGACAGAATTAAAGAACTAGGCATGAACGAAGAGGATTACTGGTGGTACTTAGAACTTAGAAAATACGGCGGTACAAAACACGCTGGATTCGGCCTAGGTTTCGAGCGCTTCCTAATGTACATCACTGGCATGGCTAACATCCGTGACGTAATTCCATTCCCAAGAACTCCAGGTTCTTCTGAATTCTAAAATATGAAAAAAGCGAGAGGATTTCCTCTCGCTTTTTTATTTTGTATAGTTTACTACCTCGTAGCAAAAAGTAACGCGAAGGGGTGAATATAAATGAGTAAAAAAGTGAAAAAAGATCATTCAAGATCAAGCCTTGGTTCCCCAGAAGTAGAAGGGCAAGGAACGACGACACATGAAACAGGTTCCCATAAAGTACCTTCATCAAATAAGAAGCAGAAACGAAGCTAGCATAAAAAAGGAGAGTTTTGACGACTCTCCTTTTTATGCTTTACATCTTCTTATCGTTAATTTCTTTTGTAATGTTATCTACATCTTTGTCTAATCGATCGAAATAGAAAAACCACAGTAAACTCATGAATACGTAATAGATGGCCATCACGCCAAGATTATCAGATATATTTTCAAATGTAGATTTAGTAGTGAAAAAAGCTCCCCAAATGGTAGAAATAGTGAGGTAAGAAAGAGGACCTACGATGTGTACGAAAGCATATAATACCTTTTTAACTTTTATAGCGTTCACATGAATTCCCTCCTTATGTAAACAATCTTTTTCTTCTAATCATATATTCAAGTTCCTCACAGAAGTGCTGTAGTTTTGCTGGATTATGTATTAACAAGCGCGCATCGTGTTTCCCGATAAATCTTCGAATCCGAAAGTTTAATAAGAAAGATCGGCCATAACGCTCTATTAAATCGTTGAACTCTCGTTGCTCACTGAGTAGCTGAATGTTTTCTCTAATTTCAAACTGTCTTTCGTGTGGATCACCTAGTAAAATATTTAGAATCATTTGTAGAAGTAGCAATGGGAATCTCCTCCTATGTTAGAATAATCTGTATATTTACATTGTAACAAAACTATAAGGACAATAGTAGGATGAAACAAAAAACAGGAGTTTGTAGGCTCCTGTTTTTGTCGATACTATTTTAATAAGCGAAACGCCTTCTCCGTATTAGCAAAATGCAGTTTCACAAACTCAGGTAATCGTTCTTTACCAAGCTTTTGAATCAATTTAGCAGCGGCGATATCAACTTGTTTACCAGCACCTTTTGGAAGGGGCATACCAGCTTTTTTACTTAGTTCGTCAAATTGTTTTACAAATGAGTAACGAGCTAAAATGGAGGCAGCGGCGACTGCTAAATGGACACTTTCGCCTTTCGTCGCGAAATAAACATTTTCGCGCTGTACCTGTTTTTGTTTTGCTAAATACTTGTAGTATGTATCAGGTTGTGTGAATTGGTCGATTAAGACGCCTTCAGGTTTTGTAGGTGCCATTTTAGCTAATAAGTTTGTAATAGCTTTATTATGTAGTAGAGCTTTTAACTTACCTTGGTTGTTTCCTTTATCAAATAGCTCGTTATATTTTTCATTATGAAGAACGAGAGAGCTATAAGGAACAACGTGTAGAAGTTGTTTCGCAATGGCAGTAATTTGATCGTCATTTAAGTTTTTAGAGTCTTTTACACCAAGTTCTTTTAAAAGTGGAATTTGCTTAGCGTCGACATATACAGCAACTACTGTCATCGGTCCGAAGAAATCACCAGTACCAACTTCATCTGATCCTACGATAGACATTGTACCGATGGAAGCAGGCGGTGCATAACGGTGTGAATCGACAGATTTTTTTACAGTTGTTTTCGGTGTTTGAGAGACAGATTGCCAACGAGAAGCTTCTGCTTCAGCACGTCCACCTTGGAACATTACTTTTCCTGATTTATAAGCTGTAATCGTGCAAGATGGCACCTTTGCCATGAAGATTCCGCCTTGTGGGGTTTTTGGGCTAAGCGCTTGTTTATATTGTTGTTTCATGTCTTCAATTACTGTAGTACTTGTTTGTATTACGATAGAATTTGACAAGATGGTCGCTCCTTTTTTTATATTGTTATTTTTATCATATCGGATTGTTCTTTCTGTTTCCATAATATGATGGTTCATGGTATGATAAACTTTAGGATTCTGTACGTGATTGGAGGCCGGTGAGTTGTCACAACAAAAGGGAAAGAAAAGTCGAATTAATGTAGAAATCTATGGTCAACAATATTCAGTTGTTGGCGATGAAAGTACAAGTCATATCCGCATGGTAGCAGCGATTGTGGATGATAAAATGCGCGAACTCAATGCCAAGAATCCTTCGCTTGACACGAGTAGATTAGCGGTATTGACGGCGGTAAACGTCATACACGATTACATAAAATTAAAAGAAGAACATGAGAAATTGAAAGAAAGTATGACCAAAAAAGGAATGGAATAACATGATTGATATTATTATCATTTTACTGCTTGTTATGGGATTTTTCCTCGGCTTACGCAGAGGGTTTATTCTGCAACTTGTAAAGTTAACAAGCTTTATTATCGCATACCTTGTTGCATACTGGTACTGTAAAGATTTAGCGCCAGCACTTGCGAAATTTATTCCGTATCCATTTGATAAAAACGTATCTGTTCCAGAATGGATTGATGCAAATAATATTGAGACAGTATTTTATCAAGCGCTTGCGTTTATCATATTGTTTATTATTACAAAAATTGCACTTTCATTACTTGGTAATTTGTTAAATATGTTTGCAGAAATACCGGTTTTAAAGCAAGTCAATGCGTTTGCGGGGGCAATCCTCGGATTTTTAGAAGTGTATATTATTTTGTTTGTCTTAATTATCATTGGAAACATTCTTCCGATTGAACAAGTACAAACACCATTACAAAAATCATCAATTAGCAAAATAATTGTAGACGATACACCGATTCTCTCTGAAAAGGTGAAGGAACTATGGCAGACAGGCAGCAGAGTATAACTTCTCTTTTTTCGGAAAGAGGAGTTTTTTTCTATGAAAGAAAGGCGGGGTAATGATGAAAGTAAATAAAAAACAAGTTATTAAATTATTAGAGACAATCGGTCTGTTTATGGAATTAAAGGGCGCGAATCCATTTAAAATATCTGCATTTCGTAAAGCGGCAGCAGCATTAGAAAGTGATGATCGTAGTCTTTCTGAGATTGAAGATTTCACGAAGATTCCGGGCATTGGAAAAGGAACAGCAGCAGTTATTCAAGAATATATAGAATCGGGAACATCTGAAGTGTTACAAGAGCTTGAACAAGAAGTGCCAAGTAGCTTATTACCGCTATTAAAACTACCAGGCCTTGGTGGTAAGAAGGTAGCCAAGTTATATAAAGAACTTGGTGTTGTTGATATGGAATCGTTAAAAGCTGTTTGTGAGGAAAATAAAGTACAAGCTTTAGCGGGTTTCGGTAAGAAGACGGAAGAAAAAATATTAGAAGCAATCGATCAAGTAGGGTCTCGTCCAGAGCGTTTACCAATCGCGATGGTATTGCCTATTGCCGGGGAAATAGAGGAGAAATTGTCGAATATTGCTGAAGTAATTCGTTTCTCTCGCGCTGGTAGTTTGCGCCGTGTTCGTGAAACAGTGAAGGATTTAGATTTTATCATTGCAACGACAGAACCAGCGGCAGTACGTGAGTATTTACTGCAATTTGATAATATGATTGAAGTAATCGCGAGCGGGGATACGAAAGTTTCTGTTCGTCTTCAATATGAATATGATATTTCAATTGATTTCCGTTTAGTAAAACCAGAAGAGTTTATTACAACTCTTCACCATTTCACAGGATCCAAAGACCATAACGTAAAAATGCGTCAAATCGCAAAAGATAAAGGCGAGAAAATTAGTGAGTACGGTGTAGAAAACTTAGAAACAGGTGAAGTGAAGACATTTGAAACAGAAGAGGAATTCTTTGCTCATTTCGGTCTGCCGTTTATTCCGCCAGAAGTGCGTGAAGATGGAAAAGAAATTGAATTAATTAAAGAGTATCCAAACTTAATTCAGTTCTCTGATATACAAGGTGATTTACATATGCATACAACGTGGAGTGACGGTGCCTTTTCAATTGAGGAAATGGTACAGGCATGTCGTGCTCGCGGTTATAAATTTATGGCAATTACCGACCACTCTCAATATTTAAAAGTAGCGAACGGTTTAACGAAAGAGCGCCTTCGTGAACAAGCGAAAGAAATTGAACGTATGAACGAAAAGTATCCAGACATTACAATTTTACGCGGAATTGAAATGGATATTTTACCGGATGCCTCGCTTGATTTTGATGATGAAGTATTAGCTGAATTAGATTATGTCATTGGAGCGATTCACTCTAGCTTCTCACAAGACCGTGAAACAATCATGAAACGTCTTCGTGCTGCGCTAGAGAATAAGCATGTCACAATGATTGCTCATCCGACAGGACGTCTTCTTGGACGCCGTGAGGGTTATGATGTAGATACAGATTTATTAATTGAACTCGCAAAAGAAACAAATACAGTTTTAGAATTAAATGCGAATCCAAACCGTCTAGATTTAAGCGCAAAATTATTAAAACAAGCACAAGATGCTGGTGTAAAAGTAGCGATTAATACGGATGCTCATACACTTGAAATGTTAGAAGATATGGAAACAGGTGTAGCAGCAGCACGTAAAGGTTGGATTCAAAAAGATAACGTGATTAACACGTGGGATATTGAACGTTTATTAGACTATATTAAACGTAATAAGTAACACAAGGGGGACCTGCAACATGTTAGAAAGAACGTTGCGTGTATTAGAATACAATAAAGTAAAAGAACAATTACTTGAACATACAGCATCTTCACTTGGTCGTGACAAAGTAAAGAATTTAGTGCCGAGCACTGATTTTGAAGAAATTGTAGAGATGCAAGATACAACGGATGAAGCAGCGAAAGTCATTCGTTTAAAAGGTAGTGCACCATTAGGTGGCATTACGGATATTCGCTCAAATGTGAAGCGTGCAAAGATTGGAAGTATGTTAAGTCCGAATGAACTACTTGATATTGCGAATACAATGTATGGTAGTCGCAATATGAAACGTTTTATTGAAGATATGGTTGATAATGGTGTCGAGCTTCCCATTTTAGAAACTCATGTCGCTCAAATTGTATCTTTATATGATTTAGAAAAGAAAATCACAAATTGTATCGGTGATGGCGGTGAAGTAGTCGATAGCGCAAGTGATAAACTGCGTGGTATTCGTACTCAAATTCGTACTGCGGAAAGCCGTATTCGTGAAAAGTTAGAAAATATGACGCGTTCTTCAAACGCGCAAAAGATGCTGTCTGACTCGATTGTAACAATTCGTAACGAACGTTACGTAATCCCAGTAAAACAAGAATATCGCGGCGTATATGGCGGTATTATTCACGATCAATCAGCTTCTGGACAAACGTTATTTATTGAACCGCAAGTCATTGTAGAATTAAATAATGCGCTTCAAGAAGCACGTGTGAAAGAAAAGCAAGAAATCGAACGCATCTTATTGATGTTAACAGAAGAAGTGGCAGTAGAAGCTGATATCGTTTTATCAAATGTAGAAGTAGTTGCAAATCTTGATTTCATATTTGCGAAAGCTTTCTATGCGAAGCGAATTAAAGCGACAAAACCGATCGTAAATAACGAGCGTTATATGGATTTAAGACAAGCTCGTCATCCACTTATCGATCCAGAAATTATTGTGCCAAATAACATTATGTTAGGGAAAGATTTCACGACAATTGTTATTACAGGACCGAATACAGGTGGTAAAACAGTTACGCTGAAAACAGTTGGTATTTGTGTATTAATGGCGCAATCTGGCCTTCATATTCCAGTAATGGATGAGTCAGAGATTTGTGTATTCAAACATATCTTTGCTGATATCGGTGATGAGCAATCGATTGAACAAAGTTTAAGTACGTTCTCCTCACATATGGTGAATATTGTTGATATTTTAGAAAAAGCTGATTTCGAAAGCTTAGTTTTATTCGATGAATTAGGTGCTGGAACAGACCCGCAAGAAGGGGCTGCACTAGCCATTTCAATTTTAGATGAAGTATGTAATCGCGGTGCTCGCGTTGTTGCTACGACGCATTACCCAGAATTAAAAGCATACGGATATAACCGTGAACAAGTGATTAATGCGAGCGTTGAGTTCGACGTGAACACGTTAAGCCCAACGTATAAATTATTAATCGGTGTACCAGGACGTAGTAATGCCTTTGAAATTTCGAAACGCCTTGGATTATCTGATCGCGTGATTGATCAAGCACGTAATCACATTAGTACAGATACAAACAAAATTGAAAATATGATTGCGAAGTTAGAAGAAAGTCAAAAGAACGCAGAGCGTGACTGGAACGAAGCGGAAGCACTTCGCAAGCAATCTGAAAAACTTCATCGCGATTTACAACGTCAAATCATTGAATTTAACGAAGATCGTGATGAACGATTATTAAAAGCGCAAAAAGAAGGGGAAGAAAAAGTCGAAGCTGCAAAGAAAGAAGCAGAAGGCATTATTCAAGAACTTCGTCAATTGCGTAAAGCTCAGCTTGCAAATGTGAAAGATCACGAGCTAATTGAAGCGAAGAGCCGTCTAGAAGGCGCAGCACCAGAGCTTGTGAAGAAACAAAAAGTAAACGTGAAAAACACTGCGCCGAAACAACAATTACGCGCAGGTGATGAAGTAAAAGTATTAACATTCGGTCAAAAAGGTCAATTACTTGAAAAAGTAAGTGATACAGAGTGGAGTGTACAAATCGGTATTCTGAAGATGAAAGTAAAAGAATCTAACATGGAATACATTAACACACCGAAACAAACAGAGAAAAAAGCAGTTGCAACAGTAAAAGGTAGAGACTATCATGTTTCATTAGAACTTGACCTTCGTGGTGAACGATTTGAAAATGCAATGGCGCGCGTCGAGAAATACTTAGACGATGCCCAGCTTGCAAGCTATCCTCGCGTATCAATTATTCACGGTAAAGGAACAGGAGCGCTTCGCCAAGGTGTACAAGATTACTTGAAGAAGCATCGCGGTGTGAAAACATTCCGTTACGGTGACATGGGCGAGGGAGGCCTAGGCGTAACAGTTGTCGAATTAAAATAGAAAACAACGAAACAAAGGGGAAACCATTATATGTTTATGGACAAACTTGCAAAAGTATTGTTAGCTTGTTGCGGAATATTTTTGGTGATTGGGGTTATTTATTTAGTTGTTTTTGCGAAGTAAACGAGCGTCAATCGTGGCAGAGTGATATTGCCATAGGTTGACGCTTTTAATATATATGAAAAGGAATAAGCTATGAAAATCAACCAATATATAAGCGAAGCAAAGTCCTGTTCAAGACGCGAAACAGACCGTCTCATTAAAGCAGGACGCGTGGCTATTAACGGCGAAATATGTACGCACGGTGCACTTGTTAATGATGGTGATGTTGTAACGATTGATGGACAGGTTATTGCAAAAGAAGAGAAGGAAAAGGTGTATATCGCCTTTCATAAACCAGTTGGGATTACCTGCACAGCAGCTGAGCATATTGAAGATAATATTATTGATTATATCAATTACCCAGAGCGTATCTTTCCTGTTGGACGATTAGATAAAGCATCGGAAGGACTTATTTTATTAACGAATGATGGCGGGATTGCCAATCAAATTTTACATGGTGATCATGAGCATGAGAAAGAGTATATCGTTACTGTTGATAAACCTTTTACGGATTGGTTTATTGATGAGATGTCCAGCGGTGTAAAGATTAAAGATGGAATGACGAAGCCGTGTAAAGTGACGAGGGTTGATCAGTCTACATTTCGTATCGTTTTAACGCAAGGAATGAACAGGCAAATTCGTAGAATGAGCCGTGCTTTCGGGTTTACTGTAACAAAGCTAAAGCGAGTTCGCATTATGAATATAGAGCTAGATGATCTAGAAGTGGGAAAATGGCGGAGCGTTACAGCTGAGGAATTAGAAATATTAATAGGGCAGTTATAGGGAGAGGAAATTTTCTCCCTATATTTTTTTGTCAGAAAAAATAAAACTATTGATTTTTTAAAAAATAGCCCATATAATAAAAAACAACAAGTTTCGACAAGATATTTTATAAAAGTAATGATGAGGACATGAGTTGTTTTTTACGATTCTCAGAGAGGGAAGCCTAGGCTGTGAGCTTCCTAATACGGAAAGACAAATTTACCACCTCTAAACTTCAAGAGTGAACTGCATGATGCATTGTAATTCTTGGCGGATAAAACCGTTATCAATTTACACGAGCTATAAAATGAGCTTATTTTGTTATAAATTCATTTTATTAGAATAAGGGTGGAACCACGATTTCAACACTCGTCCCTTTGTTAGGGACGGGTGTTTTTTGCGTTCTTTTACGGGGAAGTATGCTTGAAAGAGGACATATGACGGATTTTAATTCAGAATATTTTGTTAATAAATTATTTAGGAGGTTAGTAGAAATGAAATCATCTTTAAAGTTTTCTGAGATGTTTGCAATAAGTTTAATGTTGTTTGCACTATTTTTCGGTGCAGGTAATATGATTTTCCCACCAGCGTTAGGGCAAGGTGCTGGAACAGACGTATGGATCGCATTGTTTGGTTTTATCGTAACAGGCGTTGGATTACCTTTATTAGGAGTTATCGTTATCGCTCTAAAGGGAGATATTAATGAGCTAGCAGGGCGTGTACACCCTATATTTGCACTAGTTTTTATCACTGCAATTTATTTATGCTTAGGCGTATTCGTAAGTGTTCCGCGTACAGGAACTGTTGCTTATGAGATGAGTGTTGCACCGTTTTTACCAAGTGACATAGCTGGTCAATCGTATCCACTTGTTATCTTTACATTCATTTTCTTTGCCGTAACTTTCTATTTAGCTTTAAACCCATCGAAATTAGTGGGCCGCATCGGTAAAGTATTAACTCCAATTTTATTAGCTGTTATTGCAATTATTGTAGTGAAAGCACTTATTGCACCAATTGGAGAATTTGGTACACCGACAGAAGCGTATAGTGCTCCGCTCTTTAAAGGATTTATTGATGGATATTTAACTTTAGATGGACTTGCAGCACTTGTTTTCGGAAATGTTGTTATTAATGCTTTAAAAGCAAAAGGTGTTACAAATAAGAACAGCATTGCGAAAGTAACAATCTTTGCAGGATTTATTGCAGCACTCGGTTTACTACTTGTATATTTAGCACTTGCTTACCTCGGAGCTTCTAGTGTTTCTCTTGGAATGGGAGCAAACGGAGGCATTATTTTAACAAACGTTGTAAATCATTTATTTGGTAGTTACGGAACTTTATTATTAGGAATCGCAATTTCAGCAGCATGTTTAACAACTTCTGTAGGTATTGTGGCAGCTTGTGGGGAATATTTTTCTTCCTTATTACCGAAGCTTTCTTATCAAAAAGTTGTTTTCATTTTCTGTGTATTAGCATTTATGGTAGCGAATCTTGGATTAACTCAGTTAAATGCATTAGCATTACCGATTTTAATTGCAATTTACCCAATTGGTATCGTGCTGATTGTATTATCACTTGTTGAAAACTATATTCGTCTTCCTTTAATAATGTATGTAGGTGGTATTGTAGGAGCATTCATGATTAGTTTCTTTGATGGGTTACACAATGCGAATCTTGAGATTGCGGCATTAGCACCCATTTTAAATAAAGTTCCGTTATATAGTGTAGGGATTGGTTGGTTAGTTCCTGCTCTAGTAGGTATCGTAATTGGATATGTCATTTCTTTGTTTCAAAAGCAAGAAGTTGCTGTAGAAAAATAGTGAAAAGAGGCTTTCTATGAAAGAAAGCCTCTTTTTTTGTAGAAAAAATTTCATATAGGGAAATTTGGATATTAAAAATTTTATACGTAATATAGTTGACAAAAAAATTAGCATTAGGCTAAGATTGACTTAGTTGTGGAAATATTGGAAGGAAAGTGAGGAGTGAAAAGTATAAGGTTTTCTATAACGATATCATTTTGTAGATAGAGGTGATAGAGTAAGAGAATGGTGAGTGTTATTTTTTTTGAGTTTCATTGAGAATGATAATCAACAAAAGAAATAGAGACTTATGTGAAAATGTGAATCGCTCTTTATAAGGAATAGAGAGGGATATTATTTTTAACATGCAGTGAGAATGATAATCAGTAATATCTACATTACATAAATAAATTACAATTAAATAGTGATAGAGGATTATTATTTTTTTCTTATAAAATGAGAATAATTATCATTTTCAAAAATTATGGATGAAGGATAAACGAGGAGGAAGTAAGCCAAATGAGAAAGATTTCTGTATTACCCGCTTTTATTATAACGTTCGTATGTATGCTAGCTTTTCTTGTTATGCCATATGGGAAAGTTTCAGCACAACTAGCTGACGGTACGTATGATATTAACTATGTCATTCAAAAAGCGGAAAATGATTCAGCTTCAATGGCAAATGATTATTTTGAAAAACCAGCTAAGTTAGTTGTAAAAAATGGTGAGATGAGAGTACAAATTCCGATGAATCATAGTGCTTGGATTACAGAATTTAAAGCACCTGAGAACGGGAATTTTGTTGATGCAAAAGTTGTTAGTAAAGATGAATCAGCAGATAAAAGAACTGTAGAGTTTAAAATAGATGATTTATCTAAACCAGCAGCTGCAAAAATTCACGTTGTTGTACCAAACGTAAACTATGACCATCACTACACAATTCGCTTTGCGTTTGATGCAAATGTAAAAGCGGTAGGTGGAGAAAATAAAGCAACTACTGTAACAAAGAATAATGATCAAACAAAAACAGATACACAAGTAAAAGAAGAAGTGAAGAAAGAAGAGAGTAAAGAAGCAAATAAAGAGGCGAGTAAAGGAACAAATGAAAGTGGAAAAACTGAAAAAACAGATAACCCAAAAACAGGTGATGAAGCACGCATCGGATTATTTGCAACGTTAATTCTTATTTCAGGTATTTTCTTAATTCGTAAATTACGTCAAAACTAAATAAAGGAGCGGTATTCCATTGAATAGATATCTTAAAATTGTTGTTGCGATGTGTTTAATGATATTTACATTCGTATCAACATTACAACCACTTGCAGTTCAAGCAGCAAGTCAACTAGCTGACGGTGAATATTCAATCGGTTTCAAAGTTCTTAAGGACACATCAGATGAAGAATCTATGATGAATCAATACTCTGTAAGTCCAGGAACTTTAAAAGTGAAGGATGGGAAGAAGAAGGTATCCTTTACGTTAGAACATAGTTCATGGATTACAAAATTTGAAACAGAAAAAAATGGCCAGTTTGTTGCGACAAATGTAATTAGTGAAGATAAAGAAAAAGATACAAGAGTAGTAGAATTTGAAGTGGACGATGTACAGAAAGTATTAAATGCGAAAGTAAAAGTAGACATAGATTCTTTAAATTATCATCATGACTATGATGTGCGTATTGCATTTGATCAAAATAGCATTACACCAATTCATGTAGAAAAACCAGATGAAAAAGAGGACCCAGCTAATAAGCCAGATCCTAATGAAACTACGGATCCAAGTCAGAAGCCCGACCAAAAGCCTGACCCAGATCAACAACCAAATTCTAACACAATTAAAGATGGAGAGTACAGTATTCCATTTAAAGTGTTAAAAAATCAAACAGATGAAGAATCTAAGATGAATACTTACATGGTAAATCCAGGAGTATTAAAAGTAGAAAACGGTAAGAAAAAGGCAATTGTAACACTAACAAGTAGTTCATTAATTAAAAATTTCCAAACGGAAAAAGATGGTGCATTTGCTGATGCAAAAGTAGTGAGTGAAGATAAAGAAAAAGATACAAGAATAGTAGAATTTGAAGTAGATGATTTATCTAAGAAGTTAAATACAAAAGTATTTATCGAAATGGCATCAAGAAATTATAAGCAAACACATGAAGTACAACTTCAATTTAATCAAGATCAACTTGAGCCAATTAAAAACGAAGAGAAACAACCGGAAGTAGAAAAACCAGAGGTTGAAACAATTAAAGATGGAGATTATAGCATTCCATTTAAAGTGTTAAAAGATAAGACAGATGAAGAATCTAGAATGAAAGAAAACGTGGTAAGCCCAGCAGTATTAAAAGTAGAAAATGGTAAGAAAAAAGCGGTTGTAACGTTAAAAGATAGCGCATCAATTAAAAATTTCCAAACAGAAAAAGATGGTGCATTTGTTGATGCAAAAGTAATGAGTGAAGATAAAGAGAAGAATACAAGAGTAGTAGAATTCGAAGTAGATAATTTATCAAAAAAGTTAAATACAAAAGTATTTATTGAAGTGGCATCAAGAAATTATAAACAAGCGCATGAAGTACAACTTCAATTTAATGAAGATCAACTTGAGCCAATTAAAAACGAAGAAAAGCAACCAGAGGTAGAGAAGCCGAATGTTGAAACAATTAAAGACGGCGAATACAGCATTAACTTTAAAGCGTTAAAAGATCAATCAGAAGAAATTTCAATGATGAACACTTACACGAAGAGTCCAGGCGTGTTAAAAGTGAAAGATGGTAAAAAATATGTATCATTCACATTAACGAATAGTGCATGGATTACAAAATTTGAGTTTGAGAAGAATGGTTCTTTTGTTAACGCAAAAGTGTTAAGTGAGAATAAAGAGCAAAATACAAAAGTAGTAGAGTTAGAAGTAGATGATTTATCGAAAAAATTAAATGCAAAAGTAAAAGTAGATATTGATGCAATGAATTATCACCATTTCTACGACATTCAATTTGTATTTGATGAAAATAGTATTAAAGCTTTAGGTAACCAAGGTGGAAACGATAACCAAGGCGGAAACGACAACCAAGGTGGAAACGACAACCAAGGTGGAAACGACAACCAAGGCGGAAACGACAACCAAGACGGAAACAATAACCAAGGTGGAAATAATACACCAAAAGTAATAGTTGATCCAAAAAATTTAGTAGATGGTCAATATGATATTCCATTTAAAGTGTTAAAAGATAAAACAAATGAGCTTTCAAAGATGCATGATTATACTGTACATCCAGCAAAATTAATCGTTAAAGATGGTAAAAAGTACATTGAGATGACGCTGAAAAATAGTGCGTGGATTACGAAATTCCAAACAGAAAAAGATGGTTTATTTGCTGATGCAAAACTAGTGAGTGAAGATAAAAATGCAAATACGAGAGTAGTGCAATTTGAAGTAAGTGATTTATTTGCAAAATTAAATGCAAAAGTAAAAGTAGATATCAACGAAATGAACTACCACCATTTCTACGATGTCCAAATTCAATTTGATACAAATAATATTGGTGCGTTAGGAACGATTAAAGAGGATCCAAAAAATGATCCGAACAATCCAGTGATTACACCGAAAGTAGATAATGTAAAAAAAGTAGACAATCCTAATTTTAACCGAAATGCAGATGATAAGAAGAAAAAAGAAGGTCAAAAAAATGATCCGAAAAAAGAGAAAAACTCAAAAACGGCCGATACAGCACAATTAGGTTTATACATGGTGCTACTGCTTGGATCACTTGCTTTACTAGTTCGTAAATATAGAGCAGGTAGATTGTAATTTTTGGAGTCTTGATGCGTGTTCGCGTGCATCAAGACTTGTTTCATATTGTTTGGAAAGGAGTGGTGATTGAGAGTGAAGAAAATTGCTAGTGTACTAATGGCTATCATTTTATTAGTGAGTATAGCTGGATGCTCGGCGCCCAAAAAAGAAGCAGCAAAACAGGTGAAGAGTGAGAGTAAAGAGAGAGTTGTTGCAACGACAGTTGCTGTTACTGAAATTATGGATGCGTTAGAAGTAGATTTAGTTGGTGTTCCGACAAGTACGAAAGATTTACCAAAGAGATATAAAGGTTTACCTGAAGTCGGGAATCCGATGAGTCCTGATATGGAAAAGGTAAAATCATTAAAGCCGTCAGAAGTATTATCCGTGACAACACTTGAATATGAATTAAAGCCAGTTTTTGATGGTGTAGGCATGAAAGCGAACTTTGTAGACTTAACTAGTTTAAAAAACATGCAAAATTCCATTAGTAATTTAGGTAAGCAATATGGACGTGAAAAACAGGCCGAAGTCGTTGTTACGAAGTTAGATAACAAGGTTGCAGAGATTAAAAAGGCAGTAAAGGGAAAGAAAGAACCGACAGTGCTTATTTTATTAGGTGTACCGGGGAGTTATTTAGTAGCAACAGAGCATTCTTACATTGGAGATTTAGTGAAACAACTAGGTGGTAAAAATATTGTGCAAGGTGAACAAGTAGAATATTTAGCTTCTAATACAGAGTATTTAAAGAAGGCTGATCCAGATATTATTTTACGAGCAGCTCATGGTATGCCTGATGAAGTTGTAAAAATGTTTGATAAAGAATTTAAAACAAATGACATTTGGAAGCACTTCGCTGCAGTTAAAAATAACCGTGTTTACGATTTAGAAGAGCGTTTATTTGGGACGACAGGCAATTTAGCAGCAAGTGAAGCGTTAGATGAATTGAAAAAAATGATGTATCCGTGATGCATTTTAATATAAAGGAAGAGTGGAATGAATAAAAAAACTTGGAGTTTCCTCATTGTTACTGCATTGCTTATTGTTATGACATCATTGTCAGCGATGAAAGGGAGTTTAGAAGTAGGTATTGTTGAGCTTGTACAAGGAATATTTACAGGGGGAAATGAAGACGTTGAAGTGATTAAAGATTTACGTTTTCCGCGTATTATTATTGCACTATTTACTGGAGCAGCTCTGGCTGTTTCAGGTGTGCTTTTTCAAGCTGTTATGAAAAATCCACTTGCTGATGCTGGAGTAATCGGGATATCTTCTGGAGCAAGTTTTATGACGCTTGTTATTATTACGTTATTCCCGCAATTCTTTTTCTGGACACCAGTATTCGCCTTTTTAGGTGGTGCGTTTGCATGTTATCTCGTTTATGCATTTTCATGGAAGTCAGGCTTAAGTCCACTTCGCATTATTTTAGTTGGTATAGCGATTAATGCGATGTTTACTGGATTAAATGAATCGTTCATTACGATTTGCGGATATTTCATTAAGAGTATTAAGCAAACGACGACTTCTAATATAACGATGAAGACGTGGGGTGATGTAGAAATAATGGTTACGTATGGAACAATTGGTCTTATTCTTGCTCTGTTTGTAGGAGCTTGGTGTAACTTATTATCGCTACAAGATAAGACTGCGAAAAACTTAGGTTTACACGTGACGAGAGTTCGTCTTATTATTTCTGCTATTGCAGTACTTTTAGCAGCAGTATCAACAGCGATTGCAGGTGTTATTGCTTTCGTAGGATTACTCGTTCCGCACATTTCAAGACAACTAGTCGGTTCAGATCATAAAGTATTAATTCCATTTTCTGCTCTTGCAGGGGCGTTATTAATTTTGACGGCGGATACGATTGGAAGGTTAATCGTGCCACCTAACGAAATTCCAGCGGCGACGATCATGGCAGTTATTGGTGGCCCATTCTTAATATTCTTGCTTAGAAAGAGTGATAAAGTTCATGGAAATTAAAAATGTAACCTTTTCGTATGATAATATAACGGATCGATTAAAGTCGGTTAGTAGTGAAATAGAAATTGGTAAAATTACAACAATTATTGGTCCAAACGGTTGCGGGAAATCGACATTACTTGGCGTGATGTCCAGAAATCACGATCCTCGTAGCGGAGAGGTAATACTGGATGGGAAGGCGATTAGCCAATATAAACCGAAAGAGTTTGCTAGAAAGTTAGCTGTTGTCCATCAACAAAATGAAGCGCCGGCAGATATGACGGTAGAGAAATTAACAAGTTTTGGTCGTATGCCTCATAAAAATATTTTTTCCTCGCAAACTGATGAAGATAGAGAAGCGATTGAAAGAGCTTTAGCATGTACGAATTTGCTAAGTAAACGTGATAAAGAGATTCACGCTTTATCTGGTGGAGAAAGACAACGTGTTTGGATTGCTATGACGTTAGCTCAGAAAACACCAATGCTCTTTTTAGATGAACCGACAACCTATTTAGATATTTATTATCAACTTGAAATATTAGAGCTAGTAAAAGAGTTAAATGAAGTGCATGGATTGACGATCGTTATGGTATTACACGATATTAATCAGGCGATTCGCTATAGTGATCATATTATCGTTATGAAAGATGGCGAGATTGTTACGAAAGGTAAGCCGGATGACGTTGTGACAGAAAGTATGATAAAGACGATATACGGTGTAGATGTTGTTGTAAAACAAGATGAAGATACAGGGTTGTATATGGTCCCAATGGGTATTTAAATATGCGAACAATCCGTTTTGAGGTGATAATTTGAGTAGTAAAAAAGAACGGAAGAAAAATTCTTTTTTTCAACGAATACTTACAGTTGTTTTTTTAGGTACCTTTTTCTATTCAGTATATGAATTAGGTGATATTTTCATGGATTACTATGAAAATCGTAAAGTAATGGCCGAAGCACGAAACATTTATGAGAAAAGTCCGATGGAAGAGCAATCACAAGACGGGGAAGTGCGTAAACAGTTCAAAGCTCTGCAACAAATTAACCAAGAAATAGTTGGATGGATTACGATGGACGATACACAAATTAATTATCCAATCGTTCAAGCGAAAGACAATGATTACTATTTATTTCGTAATTATAAAGGTGAAGATATGAGAGCAGGAAGCATCTTTATGGACTATCGTAATGATGTGAAATCTCAAAATCGAAATACTATTTTATACGGTCACCGTATGAAAGATGGTTCTATGTTTGGAAGTTTAAAGAAAATGTTAGATGAAGAGTTCTTCATGTCACATCGTAAATTATATTACGATACATTATTTGAAGGGTATGATCTTGAAGTGTTCTCGGTGTATACAACAACAACTGAATTTTATTACATTGAAACGGATTTTAGCAATAATACGGAATACACATCATTTTTGGAGGAAATTCAAGAAAAATCGCTGTACAAAACGGATACAAAATTGACAGCAAGTGATCAAATCGTAACACTTTCGACGTGTGACTATGCACTTGATCCGGAAGCAGGAAGGTTAGTTGTGCATGCGAAACTAGTAAAAAGACAGTAAAAAAAGTATAGAATATGAGAA
>NZ_BOQB01000154.1 GCF_018332475.1 Bacillus sanguinis
TTATGGTAACGTACAAGATAAACAATCAGGTAAAAAATATTATGTGAATATTGATTGGGTAGATAATGAGGGCTGGAAACCAGTACTTGTTCAAACTCTAAACTAAAAAAGAGAAGCTCCTTAGGAGCTTCTCTTTTTTAGTTAGCGTAATTTCTTTAATTTAAAATGAACAACTGCGCTATAATATGGTCTTTTGCTTTCGGGATCCATAACCATTTGATGCGAGATGTGGTGAACTTCAAGCATAAGCGCTTTATTATTATCGATTTGTTCGCTAATTTTTCGTTCCAAAGAAGCTAAGTCTCCTGCTTCGAAAAACTCTACTTTATCTTCTAACATTTCAAAGGTAAATGACACGAAGACGCCCCCTCTCCTATGTAATCAACTATAGTGTAACAAAGAAAAGAAGGAAATACCATGTACATTTCAATTGACATTTTTAGAAAGAGGGAATATCATACTGATAAAACCGATAAGAAAAAGGGGAATTTTTATGGGTACAGAATTTAATGGTTTATTTGATGAGTGGGCTCATACGTACGACTCATTTGTACAAGGCGAAGATATACAATATAAAGAAGTTTTCGCCCATTATGAGGACATTCTAGAGGATGTAGTTAACAAGTCATTTGGTAATGTATTAGAATTTGGTGTTGGTACTGGTAATTTAACAAATAAATTATTACTTGCTGGCCGCACAGTTTACGGTATAGAACCGTCACGTGAAATGCGCATGATTGCAAAAGAGAAATTGCCAAAAGAATTTTCCATTACAGAAGGTGATTTTCTTTCGTTTGAAGTCCCAAATTCAATTGATACCATAGTAAGCACCTACGCATTTCATCATTTAACAGATGATGAAAAAAATGTAGCGATTGCGAAGTATAGTCAATTGCTAAACAAAGGTGGTAAAATAGTGTTTGCTGATACGATATTTGCAGATCAAGATGCATATGATAAAACTGTTGAAACAGCAAAACAAAGAGGTTTTCATCAGTTAGCAAATGATTTGCAAACGGAATACTATACACGTATTCCGGTCATGCAGTCTATTTTTGAAAACAATGGCTTCCATGTAACGTTTACGAGATTAAATCATTTCGTTTGGGTAATGGAGGCAACTAAGCAATAGAAAGAGGGATTAGATTGAGAATTGCTGTAATTGGAGCAATGGAAGAAGAAGTACGTATTTTACGTGACAAATTAGAACAAGCAGAAACAGAAACGGTTGCGGGTTGTGAATTTACGAAAGGACAATTAGCAGGACATGAAGTAATCTTGTTAAAGTCTGGTATTGGTAAAGTAAATGCAGCGATGTCAACGACAATTTTATTAGAAAGATATAAACCTGAAAAAGTAATTAATACTGGTTCAGCTGGTGGCTTCCATCATTCTCTAAATGTTGGAGATGTAGTTATTTCAACAGAAGTTCGTCATCATGATGTAGATGTAACAGCATTTAACTATGAGTATGGTCAAGTACCAGGAATGCCTCCTGGATTCAAAGCTGATGAATCATTAGTTGCATTAGCTGAGAAATGTATGCAGGCAGAAGAAAATATTCAAGTTGTAAAAGGTATGATTGCAACAGGTGATTCATTTATGAGTGATCCGAACCGCGTTGCAGCAATTCGTGATAAATTTGAAGATCTTTATGCAGTAGAAATGGAAGCAGCAGCTGTTGCACAAGTATGCCACCAATATGAAGTTCCGTTTGTTATTATTCGTGCACTTTCTGATATTGCTGGTAAAGAATCAAATGTTTCATTTGATCAATTTTTAGATCAAGCAGCTCTTCATTCTACAAACTTTATCGTAAAAGTACTAGAAGAGTTAAAGTAATGTAACAAAAAGGCAACTGTCTCATATAAAGAAAATACATACAGTTGCCTTTTCTTTATTGGCAAATAAGGAGGAGAACACGATGAATGTATATCGTGGAGTTCATGAGTTGATTGGTCATACACCAATTGTAGAAATTACTCGTTTTTCACTTCCAGAAGGGGTCCGTTTATTTGCAAAGCTTGAATTTTATAACCCAGGTGGAAGCGTTAAGGACCGTTTAGGAAGAGAATTAATCGAAGATGCGCTAGAAAAAGGGCTTGTAACCCAGGGTGGAACAATTATTGAACCGACTGCTGGAAATACTGGTATTGGACTGGCACTTGCAGCGTTACAACATGATTTACGCGTTATTGTTTGTGTACCAGAGAAATTTAGTATTGAAAAGCAAGAACTAATGAAAGCACTGGGCGCAACGGTTGTGCATACACCGACTGAGCAAGGAATGACCGGTGCAATTGCTAAAGCAAAAGAGTTAGTAAATGAAATACCGAATTCATACTCTCCAAGTCAGTTCGCAAATGAGGCAAATCCTCGTGCATATTTTAAAACATTAGGACCTGAACTGTGGGACGCATTGAATGGAGAGATTAACATATTTGTTGCTGGAGCAGGAACTGGCGGTACATTTATGGGGACTGCATCTTACTTGAAAGAAAAAAATATAGATATTAAAACAGTTATCGTAGAGCCAGAAGGATCTATTTTAAATGGTGGTAAGGCTGGTTCACATGAGACCGAAGGAATTGGACTGGAATTTATCCCGCCATTTTTGAAGACATCTTATTTTGATGAAATTCATACAATTTCTGATCGAAATGCATTTTTACGAGTGAAAGAATTAGCGCAAAAAGAAGGACTTCTCGTTGGAAGCTCTTCAGGAGCAGCATTTCATGCGAGCTTACTTGAGGCAGAGAAGGCAGCACCAGGTACAAATATTGTAACCATTTTTCCAGATAGCAGTGAGCGCTATTTAAGTAAAGACATATACAAAGGATGGGAATAAAAAATGAGAGCAAAGACAAAGTTAATTCATGGTATTCGCATAGGAGAACCTTCAACTGGATCTGTAAACGTACCGATTTATCAAACAAGTACGTACAAACAAGAAGCAGTTGGTAAACATCAAGGATATGAATATTCACGTACAGGCAACCCAACACGTGCAGCTTTAGAAGAAATGATTGCTGTATTAGAAAACGGTCATGCTGGATTTGCATTTGGCTCAGGGATGGCTGCTATTACAGCTACAATTATGTTGTTCTCTAAAGGTGACCACGTTATTTTAACAGATGATGTGTATGGTGGAACGTACCGCGTTATCACGAAAGTGTTAAATCGCTTCGGTATTGAGCATACATTTGTAGATACAACAAACCTAGATGAAGTTGTAGAAGCGATTCGTCCAAATACGAAAGCGATTTATGTGGAAACACCAACGAACCCATTACTGAAAATTACTGATATTAAGAAAATATCTACTCTTGCTAAAGAAAAAGATTTATTAACAATTATTGATAACACATTCATGACGCCATATTGGCAGTCGCCGATTACTTTAGGAGCAGATATTGTGCTTCATAGTGCAACGAAATATTTAGGAGGTCATAGTGACGTAGTTGCAGGTCTAGTAGTTGTAAATAGCCCACAACTAGCAGAAGACCTTCACTTTGTACAAAACTCAACAGGCGGTATTCTTGGGCCACAAGATAGCTTCTTACTACTTCGTGGTTTAAAAACGTTAGGAATTCGTATGGAAGAACATGAAACGAATTCACGCGCTATTGCTGAGTTTTTAAATAATCATCCAAAAGTAAATAAAGTATATTACCCAGGTCTTGAATCACATCAAAACCATGAACTAGCAACAGAACAAGCAAATGGTTTTGGTGCAATTATCTCATTTGATGTAGATAGTGAAGAAACATTAAATAAAGTACTAGAGAAATTACAATACTTTACACTTGCTGAAAGTTTAGGAGCAGTAGAAAGTTTAATTTCTATCCCATCTCAAATGACACATGCATCAATCCCAGCAGATCGCCGTAAAGAATTAGGGATTACAGATACATTAATTCGTATTTCTGTCGGTATTGAAGACGGTGAAGATTTAATTGAAGATTTAGCCCAAGCGTTATCATAATAAAAATGCACTGCTAATATAGGGCAGTGCATTTTCATTATATTTTTGTGAAATATTTCACAAAAAAGACATACACAAATGAAATGATTTCATGTATATTAAATTCATGAAATGTTACTCACGAACAAACTTGTGAAAAGTTTCACAAACAATGAGGTTCATGTAGGAAAGCAACTCTATTTTTTTGTGCTAATCGGGACTTATTATGACCTCTAGGGTCTTATTTAGTCCTTGATAGCAGAATAGGAGGAATTTACATGGTAGTCAAAGAGAAAGTTGTAAATGAAATGCAGGAAGTAAAAGAGATGGTTGATACGTTAGTGAATAACGGTCGAAAGGCTTTACAAGCATTAGAAAGTTTTACACAGGAGCAAATTGACAACATTGTTCATGAAATGGCATTAGCAGGTGTTGATCAACATATGCCACTTGCAAAGTTGGCTGTTGAAGAAACAGGTCGTGGTGTATACGAAGATAAATGCATTAAAAATATTTTTGCTACTGAATATATTTGGCATAGCATAAAGAAAGATAAAACAGTAGGGATTATTCACGAAGACCCTCATGAAGAAATAATAGAAATTGCGGAGCCCGTCGGTGTAGTAGCTGGTGTAACGCCAGTAACGAATCCAACGTCGACCACGATGTTTAAATCGTTGATTGCGATAAAAACGAGAAATCCAATCATTTTCGCATTTCATCCTTCCGCACAAAAATGTTCTATTGCAGCGGCGAAAACAGTATATGATGCAGCGGTGAAGGCGGGGGCACCAAAATATTGTATTCAGTGGATTGAAAAACCTTCTGTGGAAGCAACGAAACAATTAATGAATCATGAAGATGTTGCGCTTGTTTTGGCCACTGGAGGAGCAGGTATGGTGAAATCAGCTTATTCTACTGGAAAACCAGCGCTAGGTGTAGGTCCTGGTAATGTACCATGTTATATAGAGAAATCAGCGCATATAAAACGAGCAGTTAATGATTTAATTTTATCAAAAACATTTGATAACGGTATGATTTGTGCATCAGAACAAGCAATCATTGTGGACAAGGAAATTTATGATGATGTGAAAACAGAAATGATTGCAAACAATTGTTACTTTGTAACAGAGGAAGAGAGAAGAAAATTAGAAAAGCTTGTTATTAATGAAAATACATGTGCAGTAAATAGTGATATTGTAGGGAAATCCGCACAGTATATTGCCGAATTAGTTGGAATTACTGTGCCTGAAAATACAAAAATGCTTGTAGCTGAAATACAAGGTATCGGAGCAGCATATCCACTATCTCGTGAGAAATTGAGTCCAGTATTAGCTTGTGTAAAAGCAAATTCATTAGAAGAAGGATTTACATATTGCGAAGAAATGTTAAATCTCGGTGGTTTAGGACATTCAGCAGTCATCCATTCTGTAAATAAAGAAGTGCAAAAGCAATTTGGATTACGTATGAAAGCTTGCCGTCTCATTGTAAATGCTCCTTCATCACAAGGTGGAATCGGTGACATATATAATGGATTTATTCCGTCACTTACGCTTGGTTGCGGTTCGTACGGAAAAAACTCAGTTTCTCAAAACGTAACAGCGACGCATTTATTAAATGTAAAAAGGTTGGCAAATAGAAAAAAGAATATGCAGTGGTTCAAATTGCCACCAAAAATTTATTTTGAAAAACATGCAACAGCATATTTGGCAAATATGCCTAACATTTCACGTGCATTTATTGTAACGGATCCAGGTATGGTTGAGCACGGATATGTAGATACGGTCTCGCATTATTTACGTAAACATGCAAATGATGTAAAAGTTGAAGTTTTCTTTGAGGTCGAGCCAGATCCATCAGATGAAACTGTGTTTAAAGGTGCGGAAATGATGAGAAGTTTTAAGCCAGATGTAATTATCGCACTTGGTGGCGGTTCAGCTATGGATGCCGCGAAAGGGATGTGGCTTTTCTATGAGCATCCAGAAACAACATTCTATGGAATTAAACAGAAGTTTTTAGATATAAGAAAACGCACATGTAAATATCCGAAGTTAGGAAGTCAGGCGCAGTTTGTTGCCATTCCAACAACATCAGGAACAGGGTCAGAAGTGACACCGTTTGCGGTTATTACAGATAAGAAAAATAATATAAAGTATCCGCTCGCGGATTATGAATTAACACCAGATGTAGCAATTGTTGATCCACAGTTTGTAATGACAGTACCACCACATGTAACAGCAGACACTGGTATGGATGTATTAACGCATGCAATCGAGGCGTATGTGTCTGTTCTAGCAAATGACTACACAGATGGATTAGCATTAAAAGCGATTGATCTCGTATTTAAATATTTACCAAGGGCATTTAAAGATGGAAATGATGAAGAAGCACGAGAAAAAATGCATAATGCTTCTGCAATCGCAGGGATGGCATTTGCAAATGCGTTCTTAGGTATTAATCACAGTTTAGCGCATAAAATTGGACCAGAATTCCATATTCCGCATGGGCGTGCGAATGCAATTCTTATGCCGCACGTAGTTCGCTATAATGCTATTAAGCCAAGAAAACACGCATTGTTCCCAAAATATGAGCACTTTGTAGCTGATGAACGCTATGCACATATTGCGAGAATGCTCGGGCTTCCAGCAAGTTCGGCGGCAGAAGGTGTGGAATCACTCGTCCAAGCGATTATTGAGCTTGGAAAAAGTTTAAATATAAATATGAGTATTGCAGGACAAGGAGTTGCTAAAGACCACTTTGAAGAGGTTGTTGGATTATTAGCAGAAAGAGCTTTTGAAGATCAATGTACAACAGCTAATCCCAAATTACCTCTTATTTCAGAGTTAAAAGAAATTTATTTGGAAGCATATAAAGGTGAGTAATGGTTATGAAAGAGTCGCAATAAAGCGGCTCTTTTTCATTTGGAAATCATCTCCCAGAATGGCTGTATTTACTGGTCTTTAAGTTTAATAGAATATGATACAGTGAAATGGAGGAGTGAGAATATAATGAAAGAATTACAAGAAAAAATAGAAGATTATACTCGATTCGGACAAATCCTTCTTGCTGTAAGTACATTGTTAATGGTTGGCTTATTAATTCCGAATGAAGCAAAAGAAACACTACAATCTTTTGTTATGATGGGGAGCACCATTATATTTTTAAGTTTATCATTCTTTTTCTTTCAGCGTGTGAAAGTGATGCGAGATCAGTTAGAGGGAAATGAATGTGAGTAATATTATGAAATAGAGCACTACGAAAAGAACGAATCTTTTTGTAGTGCTTTTTGTTTTTTGTAAAAAATGTATGCGGTTTATATTGACAATGATAATCCTTATCAATTAAAGTAGAATAGTAGTTAATGATTATCATTATCAGTTAGAGGTGGAAGAATGAAAAAATCTATTACGCTATTCACAGCGATTTTATCTATTTTTTTCTTATTAATAGGTTGCAGTGCAAAAGGAGACGAAAAAGCATCTGCAACAAAAACAGAAAAAGGAAAAGAGAAAATCGAAGTTACCGACCTGTCAGGAAGAAAGGTAACATTCGATAAAGTGCCAGAGAGTTTTGCAACATTAAGTATGGGAGACATGAATATTATTCATGCGTTAGGCGGAAAAATAGTAGGTCGTCCGGATGCAAAAATAACTCTTCCAGAGGATATAAAGAAAGTTCAAGTAATCGGGAATGCGCATCAGCCAAATTTTGAGCAAATTGCTAGCTTAAAGCCAGATGTACTTATTGCTAACAATGGATTCCAAAAGAACATTCCAACGGTTGAGGGACAAGGAACGAAAGTAATGATTTCTTCTGCGAATTCAGTACAAGATATTCAAAAGAATATTGAACTATATGGAACGATTATGAAGAAAGAAGATAAAGCAAAAGAACTTAACCAAAAAATTAATGATCAAATGAAGAAATATGAGAAAAAAAGAGATGTGAAAGCATTGCTAGTGTATGGAGCACCAGGTACTTATTTAGCAGCATTACCAACATCTTTATCAGGTGATATTTTAGAAAAAACAGGCGGGAAAAATATTGCAGCTAATTTTCCAGAAATGAAGGAATATCCGCAATATGCGCAGCTAAGCGTAGAACGCATTATTGAGGCGAATCCAGATGTGATTTATTTAATTACACATGGAGATCCAAATAGCGTTAAAAAAGCATTTGAAGGCGAAATGATGAAAAATGAAGCGTGGAAAAATTTAGATGCAGTAAAGCAAAATCGTGTAGTTATTTTGCCACCAGACTTATTTGGATCAAATCCTGGAACAAAGGTTACAGAAGCGATGGACTTTATGTATAAAAGTATACAAGATGTAAGGAAATGATAAGTATGGATAGTAGTGAAGTAGTAAGGGAAAAGGAACATCCTTTTGCGAAAAAAAGGTGGGTAATAGCAGTTACTTTAGTTGTATTAACGATTCTAGGCCTTTTTTACGGTCTTTTCGCAGGAAGCCTATCCTTTTCTTTACGAGATATTCTAACAGGGATACAAGATGAAGGTTCGACGGTTCATCGAATTGTATGGGACCTTCGTATACCAAGAGTGCTCGTTGGATTTATAGTAGGAACATGTTTAGCAGCATCTGGTGCACTGTTGCAAGGGGTTATGAGAAATCCTCTTGCAGACCCTGGTATTATCGGGGTTTCATCTGGAGCAGGTCTTGTAGCAATTGTAATTATGATTTTATTCCCTCAGCATATGGCATTTTTACCGCTCGGGGCGTTTTTAGGAGCTTTCATAACTGCGATGGTTATTTATGCTTTATCATGGCAAAAAGGGGCACCGCCTTCAAGGATTGTCTTAGTAGGTGTATCAATCAATGCATTAATTGGAGCAGCGACGTCAGCGTTAATGTTATTACATAGTGATAAAGTACAATCCGTGTTACCTTGGTTAGCAGGTGGCATTGGTGGTGTAAGTTGGGCACATTTAAACATGATTATTTACTATGCAATATTCGCTATTATATTAGCCTTCTTTGGTATAAAGCATATTCGAGTATTAATGCTTGGAGATGAAATGGCGAGATTATTAGGTCATAACGTGGAAAGAAGCCGGTTTTATTTAATAGTAGTAAGTACATTACTAGCTGGAATTGCAGTTAGTGTTTCTGGTCTTATCGGATTTGTCGGTCTTGTCGTACCACATATGTTACGTTTATTAGTTGGAAATGACTATAAATATTTACTGCCGTTATCATGCCTTGGCGGGGGGATATTACTTGTTTTCGCGGATGCGATAGCTCGAAGTTGGTTCGATCCAATTGAATTGCCTGTTGGTATTTTATTATCCTTCTTAGGCGGTCCGTTCTTCTTATATTTGATTCATAGAGGAGGAAGACGACGTGATTTCCGTTAATAAAGTGTTTTACGCACATTCTGAAAGATTTCAAATGCAAAATATGAATGTACATATTAAAGCTGGAGAAGTCGTTAGTTTAATTGGACCAAATGGATCGGGGAAATCTACTTTGCTTCGTTTAATGGCAAGACTGCTTAAACAAAGCGAAGGGGATATCATTTTAGATGGAAAAAGTATTCATACGATGAAAAGTGCCGATGTAGCGAAGCAATTAGCGATGTTACCACAAATGCATGATCATCAATTAGATTTAACAGTGAAAGAATTAATCGAATTTGGAAGAGGCCCCCATAAATCCTGGAGCGGTCGCTTAAATCAAGAGGATGAAAACATTGTTGATTGGGCATTGTCTGTTACAAATCTTGGAGGGTATGAATATCGTCTTTTACAATCTTTATCAGGAGGAGAAAGACAACGAGCCTGGATTGCGATGACACTAGCACAACGTACAAATGTCTTATTATTAGATGAGCCAACAACTTTTTTGGATATCGTTCACCAATTGGAAGTAATGGAACTTGTGAAACGATTAAACGAGGAGTTTGGCATGACAATTGTAATGGTTTTACATGATATTAACCAAGCGGCTCAATATAGTGATCGTTTACTCGTATTAAAGCGAGGGCAGCTTCAGTATGACGGTATACCAGAAGAAGTGTTATGTCATGAAATGTTTCAACGTGTGTTCGGCATAGAGGTAGATATTTTTCAAGGAAGTGACAAGCCATTTTTCACACCAAAACGAATTTCTAAAAAAGGAGGAGCAAGATGCGAACAGAAGAACGTATTACCACTGAGTTAGTAAGAGAATTTGTTATGGCAGCTCACGGAGATTTAGAAAAAGTACAAGAACTGTTGGCTGAATCGCCAAACTTACTTCATGCCTCTTACAATTGGGGCGGATCAGATTGGGAAAGTGCGTTAGGAGCAGCGGCACATGTAGGTCGTAAAGATATTGCTCTCTATTTACTAGAAAAGGGTGCTCGAATGGATATTTTCGCGGCCGCGATGCTTGGAGAATTAGAAGTTGTACAATCTATTTTAGTAGCACAACCAGAGGCATTGCGTGCATCGGGTCCACATGGTATTTCCCTTCTTCAACATGCACGAATGGGTGGAGAAAAAGCACAGCGTGTATTTGAGTACTTAACGGTGCTCTCTTAATGACCGCAAAGGTTCTTATGTGCGGTAAACTTTTCACTTTCATATAATTGAAAAGTTTACCGCCCGTTAGAACGGGATAAGTATCTAGTATATTTGAAAATCCTACACCCCCCTCAATTGTAGTTTTCTTTATGCTAGTTATGATATGGATGCAGTAGACAACATTTGTCTACTGTCTTTTTTTATTCTTTTGAGATTGAATATTCTGTATTTCGTCTTTAGTTCCTTTATAATAGATAGTAACATTTAGTATATATCCAAAACATGATCGTGTAGTTAAGTACAAATTCGTGGGAAGGAGTGCAGAGATGTTTCATACAGATCGTTTACAAATTCGCAAATATACAATGGATGATTTACAGTTCTATGCTTCGCTATGGGGAAATGAGAAGGTAATGCGCTATATTGGAAATGGGACGTTAAAAACATATATGCAATGTAAAAAAAGTTTGGAAGAGTGGGTGATTCCTAGCTATAAAAACGGTCTCGGTTTATTTGTATTGATTGAAAAGGAAACGGGAATAAGAATTGGTCACGCAGGATTAGTAAAGCAGCAAATAGATGGAAAAGAGGAAATTGAAATTGGTTATTGGTTACTACCTCAGTATTGGGGAAAAGGGTATGCGAAAGAAGCAGCGGCAGCATTTCGAGACTATGGCTTCCAAGCGTTACGAATGAATAAATTAATTTCTCTTATTAATCCAGACCACCCCGCCTCAATCTTTGTTGCTAGAAAAACAGGGCTTAGTTATGAGAAAACAATTTCATTTCATGGGATGGATGTTCTCGTTTATTCCATTAAACGCGTTGGATGAAAAAGGGTAAACTGCATCTTTTGAAGAATGGTATATAAAAATAAAGGGGGGATTACATGTATATTTACCATAATGGACTTATTATTCGTGAGGGAACGAATGGTGTACCTGCATATGCAATTAAGACTTTATTCGAAGATGCCGGTTGGAGCAATGATTATATCCCTTCTTGGCAAATTGAAAAATTTACGATAGCATTTGAAAATTCAACATGGGCATTCACAATTTGGGATGAAGAAGAGATGATTGCGATGGTTAGAGTCATTTCTGATGGAATCATGGTTGCAAACATTGTAAATTTAGTTGTGAAGTGTGAATATAGAGGACAGGGATTGGGTAAGAAACTTGTGGCCCTTTGTTTGCAGAAGCTGCCACATGGCGACTGGTTTGCACATACATCTGCGAGTAATTTTGATTTTTATAGAAGCTGTGGTTTTGAGGTGAGAGAGTTATCGAGAAATGGAACGTGTGCGTATTATGGGTATCAAATAGCCAAAAAAGATGGGCACCAATAAAGAAAAAGTAGTATAGAAAAATGCTCGCTATTTTAATAATATAAACTGAACTAAGACTCATTTTATGGTAAAATGAAAGAAAATTCTGTTTATTATTAGGGGGATAAAAATGAGTGTAAAAGTTGGGGATGTATTTAAATACGAAAGAAGATTTACTGAAGAAGAGGTTTTTGAATTTGCAAATATTACAGGAGATAAAGGTAGGCATCATATGGAATATGATGAAAATGGACGTTTAATGGTTCATGGTTTATTGACTGCTAGTATTGGAACAAAAGTGGGCGAAGAATTACATTACATAGCCAGAGAATTAGTAAGTGAGTTTATTAGACCAGTTTTTACAGGCGATACGATCACTTGTGAATTAACTTTAACAAATATTGAGCAGATGGAAGGATACAAAAAGGTTTCAATCGAGTCAGTTTATCGCAATCAACACGAAAAAACCGTACTAGTTGGGACAAGCTATGGAGTTATAAGGGGATAAAAAAGAAGCCTGATTTACAGGCTTCTTTTTTATTTAATACACACGTTTTCGATTTTCTGCATGGCTAGAGATAAGTAATAATGCAGTTTCTTCCCCTATATTACGAACGATATGAGGAACACATGCATTCCAGGAGAAAGAATCACCTTCTTCTACAATTGCAATATCTTCTCCATGTTGAACTTCTAGTTTGCCGCGTAATACAAGGTGACATTCTTCCCCTTCATGTGCATTTGGGGTATTTTCTTTCGGAAATCCAGCAGGAATTTCTACGAGATTGAGGCGAAGGCCACCCTGCTCTGCAACATGCTCAATTCTTTGTTCATCTTTTCCGTATACACTGTATTTACGCTCTACCTTTTTGACAACTTTCAAGCGATCTTTTTGTTCTAATAATAAATAGGGCAGGGGAACATTTAAAAAATTGGAGATCGTTTCTAAAGTGGAGATAGATGGTGATGTTTTATTATTTTCAACCTGACTCATAAATCCTTTAGAAAGACCTGTTCCCTCACAAATTTGTGCAATTGTTATGCCTCTACGTTGACGAATCTCACGTATTGCAGAACCAATATTCATAAAATCAAGCTCCTTTTTGTAAACAACTATTTGTATCATAGCAAAAAAAATATATTTTTTCCCAGTGAAAATGAATTGACGAATAAAAAAATTTAGTGTATGTTTTGTAATGTAAATAAAAGTTTTGTATAAGAAAACTATAAAGGAGAGAAAGAAATGAATCAACATATCGGTAACTTAATTATTCGTATCGTGTTAGGGGTAACGTTCTTTATGCACGGTTTAACAAAATTCCAATCGGGGATTGACAATATTGCAGGATGGTTCACAAGCATTGGCTTACCAGGAGGACTTGCATACGGTGTAGCAACAGCGGAATTAGTTGGCGGTCTATTATTAATTCTAGGTTTAGGTGTAAGATATATTGGATTATTATTTGCACTTGTTATGGTTGGAGCAATTGTAAAAGTAAAATGGTCAGCTGGCTTATTAGGAGATGGAAAAAATCCTGGTTTCGAATTAGAACTTGCATTGTTAGCAATGGGTGCGTACTTATTTGTTGCGAAAGCAGACGGTTTTGTAGATAATTTCTTAAAAGAGAAACTGTCAAAAAAGAACTAATTTAAATGGGGGTATAACAAGATGAGCTTTCAACTTCATCCCGAAACAACACTAGGTGTTGTTCATTTATATGTATCAAATGTAAAGAAATCACTAGAGTTTTATACAGAAGTATTAAGCATGAAAGTGCTAAAAGCAGATGAAATGGTCGTTACATTTGGGAATGAAAATGACGAACCACTCCTTATCATTGAAGAAAAGAAAGAAGCTTTACCAAAACAAAGAGGGAGAACCGGGTTATATCATTATGCAATTTTATTACCAAGCAGACAGGATTTAGCGAATATTCTTCGTCATCTTGTAGAAATGGTATATCCACTGCACGGCGGAGCCGACCATTACTTTAGTGAAGCCCTTTATTTAGCTGATCCAGATGGAAACGGGATTGAAATTTATCATGACCGCCAAAAAGAAGTTTGGCGCGATGAGAATGGAGAGCTACCATTTGTTAGTAACCCGTTAGCTGGTGAAGAATTATTACAGCAAGGAAGTGCGTGGAATGGTTTTCCAGCGGGTACTGTGATGGGGCATGTTCATTTCCATGTAGCTGATTTAGAAGAAGCGGAACGTTTTTATGTTGATGGTCTTGGTTTTGAAGTAACAATCCCAGCTCGTAATGGGGCGCTCTTTGTATCGGCAGGTGGCTATCATCACCATATCGGTTTAAATACGTGGCAAGGTGAAGGAATACCACCGCAAATGCAAAATTCCGTCGGCTTAAAATATTTCACAATTGTACTAGCGGATGAAAAACAAAAAGAGCAAGTATGTGAAAGTTTAAAAAATATTGGCAAGGTCGCTACGTACAAAGATGGAATATTACAAGTAGAGGATCCGTTTGGACATTGTATCCATTTCAAAATTAAAGGAGAAGCCTAAAAAGGCTTCTCTTTTTTTATTTTCGTATAATCGCTTTTTCATTTTGGAGAAATAGTTCATCAAATTGTTTGGCAAGCTCAAAATCGAGTTCCGTTAAACCTTTTGCATTCCATGATGACAAAGTAATAATGACTGCTTTATATTGGATAAGGATAAAGGGATGGTGATTATGTTCTTCTGATAGTTTGGCGGCTTCAGAGACAAATTCGACTCCTTTTAAGTAGTCGGAAAACATATATTTTCGTTCAATCCATTTATCATCTTTTATCATCCATTTATTTACCTTCAATAATTCCTCTTGAACTTCTTCCTCAGTTAATCGTAGCATCATTTTTCACATCCTTTATATGTAGTAGTGCAAGACCATTGTTAATAAGACGTGTTACAGATTCATCAGTTGTGAAAGTGGAAAGTTGTTGTAATAATGCTGCGGATGTTTCATGCCCTTTGTTATGCTCTAAAAGCAATTCTAATATTTCAAGGCGAAGGAGCCATTCTTTTGCATAAAATTTATTTAATACTTCTTGAATTGCTACTAACTGTTCGATATGTGCGTCGTGTAAAATGCCCTCATTTCGAATATCACGAACTGTTTGATACATACGATCTAGCTCAGTTAATGTAAGAGATGCTGGAGTTGTTTCTATTTTTTCATCAGTTGGGAAAAACGATGCTGCATCTGCAGCTCCTGGGAATACAGAAGTGATTTTTGAGCCAACAGCCATATCAAAAGCACCCCATGAAGCATCAAATAATAAACGGTCTTTATAAGTAACTGTACAATCGATAAAGGAGATAAGAGTGATCTTTTTATCGTTCTTTTCAATTGCTGTTACCGTTCCTTTTACATGGATACCACTTGTGAAAGTAAATGCTGCTGTATTCCCAATTGTAATTCCTAATGATTGTAATTGTTCATCTGTACAATTTTCTAATGCAATATTGTCAGTAAGTAATCCAATTGGCGTTCCAAAGCCATCACTGTGTACAGCGGTAGAATGATTCTCTAGTTGTTTATTATGAATTGCTAATGCAGTTGGCGAATTTGTACGCATGTAAATCACTTCACCTGCATCGTTTTCAATTGTTTCATTGAATGTACCTGTAATTTGTAGTCCACTATTTAGCTCAGCAGTTGCATAGTTTTCAGAGCGAATCGCTTTTTCTAAACCTTCTTTACCACCTGTTTTAAAGGCCATCGTTTCAGAGAATTTCTCAAGTGCTTCAGTCAACTCTTCAAATGATTCACAAACAAATAATTGTGGTTGCATTTTTGTTACGTCATAAGTTGTCCCTGTACATGCTTTGATGGAAAATGGAACTTTTTCTACAGCATCTGTTAAGCAATGTTTGCTTTCACCGACAGAGGAAAGGAGACCAGCACCATAGATTTTTGGATTGTCTATATGTCCGATTAATCCATATTCTACAGTCCACCAGAAAAGACGTGAAATTTGTTCAGCTTCTGATAAACCAGAAACTAAGCTTTGCTTTTCAATTACAGCATTTTCAGCAGCTTCAACTTCTTCAGGAGTAGAAGTAGGACTTTCTTTTACAATCGTTAATGTACGAACAGCTTCAAACGCCTCATGTTCTTCCTTTGTAGAGAAAGCTTTCGCACCAATTTGTCCAAAGCGTTTTACATATTGTGCATATGTAGGATCAAGCAAAATTGGTGCGTGGCCTGCAGCTTCATGAACGATATCAGGAGCCGGTGTATACTCGATATTTTCTACTTTACGAATATCTGTTGCAATTGGTAATAATCCGTGCCCCTGAAAATCGAAAAATGCGACACCCGGAATAAGTCCATCAATCGTTACAGCTCCCCAGTCACTTGGTGCTAAACATTCATTCATTTCTTCTACCTTAGGAATTGCATCTATATTTATACCAGATGATTGTAATCCGTTCACGTAGGCTGGATGGGCAACGTCTTTTAAGAAACTATGATTTTGTCTCATAATGTAACGCCATACAGCGTGGTTCACCGGTGTGTATTGATCATAATGCTGTGTGGATACGAATGGTTTTAAATGTGATGGAATTTCTGTTTTCTTTGTCATTTAAACATCCTCCTTGTTTTCTATAAAATTTGAATATCTGATTTGTATAGCTCGTAATAACCCCTTTTAAAATTGTAAGCGCTTATAATTTTATCATAAAATTCTGAATTATTTAATATTTGTTTGCGTGAGAAATAGAAAAAGCCCCTATCGGAACATCCGATAGGGGCGGAAGAATCGGGTTACTATCTTATTTCACTTCTAAATCAACATTTAACTTAGATGTATTTCCAGCTGCATCAGTTGCTACAATCTGAATTGTATTCTTTCCTTCTTGTAATTGACTACGATCGAAATAAATGTCATAGCTTTTCTCCCAAGGGTTCAGGAATGCCTGTTCCCATACACCATTTCCATTGATTTCATACTGTAGTCTCACTGGAATTCCAGGTGCTACCCAACCAGATTCTGTCATCCAGTCTAGTAGAATATCATCCACTTTTCCTGTAATTACAAGGTTTTCTTGGTCAACCTCGTATGTTAACTTAGGTGCAGTTCTATCAAGAAATACAGCAGCTGTTTGTTTTGTTTCCCCACCAGAATTAGAGGCAACTGCTTCGATTTGGTATAGACCGTCAGCTAACGGAGTACCATCCGCTTTTGTACCATTCCATTTGAAAGATTTGTATCCAGCTGTTTCATTTTTAGCTTGATGGAGAATTCCTTGGTATGTTACACGTTCTTTTGTAACTAAATTTGCATGCAATGTTACATCATCCACAGGTGCAACTAAATAGTAGTTGATGAGATTATCGTCTAATATTTGGTCACCATTTGGACTAAACGTAGAATTAATAATTTCGAGTCCATCTATACGTTTGTAATCTTTAGGGTCGATACTAAACGTAAATGGAATGCGAGTTTCTTCCTTCGTTCCTTGGTCTTTTACATACACATTCCCAGTATATACACCTTGAGGGAGCGAACTATCGACAGTGATAGTAAATGGTTTTTCGGTACTACTATTTGGCTGTATGCTAATCGATGAAGGTACAGAAGTTTTTAATTTTGTTTTTGTGTTTGCATCTAGCAATTCTACACGAGTTGAAAAACTTTTCTTTTTACTAGATAGATTTTGTAATGTAATATTTTGCGTCAGTTTTACTTTTCCGCTATTTGGCTTGATAAGACCGAAGCTGACATTGTTAGGTTTGACTAATACATCTGTTTGAGCTGCTTTCGGGATGTTAATTAAACCAGATCCTTGCGTCATAACAGGATATGTATTTTCATTGACATCTTTTAAAGTTTTTGCGGTATTGGCAAGGGATGCTTTCAATTGTTCTGTCGTCCAATCCGGATGCATTTGACGCAAGAGGGCAACCGCTCCAGCTACTTGAGGCGCAGCCATACTTGTCCCATTATGGGATTCATAGCCGCCTCTTGGTACGGTACTAGTAATTTGTACGCCAGGTGCAACGATATCTGGTTTTATAAGCCAACTTCCTTGTGAAGGTCCTCTGGAACTAAAGTTACCAATTAATTCAGTTGGAACTGGTTGTCCAATTTTTATATTTTTCTTGCGTTTTGTAATTAAGTTTTTTAACTCTTCGCCATTTGTATTTGATAATTGCATAACTGGAAGAGCTAGGTTTTCACGTGTGAAGTATTCGGGCATAATATTAATTTCTTTTTCGTTAGAAATGAGTAGTACACCAAGTGCACCAGCTTGCTTCGCTTGTTCTGCTTTTACTAACGTGCTTGAAGTTCCCTGTAAGACAAGAGCGAATTTGCCTTTTACATCTTGTTTTGCATAATCACTTGGATTGCCGTAGCCAACGTATACAAGAGGGGAATCATTTCCTATTGGGAAATCAGATTTGGATAATGGTAACCCTTGATATGTTTTGCTAGAACCTGCTACTTGGAATGTTGGGAACGGGATAGAAACGGTAGATGCTCCAACTGATATAACGCTACTTGCATTACCAGGTGCATCAACAGACCAAGGGTGTGGTCCATCATTTCCATTTGAAACAACTGCAGTAACTCCAAGTTTTGCCGCACGTTCAAGCGTTAATGTTACAGGCTGATCAGGTGTATTTAAACTTTGCCCAAGAGATAAATTTAAAACGTCAGCACCGTCTTGAATTGCTCGTTCAATACCTTGAATAATATCTTCTGTTGTACCAGTGCCACCATCATTCATTACACGATAAGCTAGAATAGATGCATTTGGAGCAACGCCTTTAATTTTTCCGTTACCAGCAATAATGCCAGCTACATGAGTACCGTGTACGTTGCCATCCATCGGATCATTATCCTCATCGACTGTATCATATCCACCGATATAGTTTGCTTGTAAATCAGGATGTGTATAGTCTACGCCAGAATCAATAATAGCGACTTTCATACCTTTTCCATCAAGCGGTTTGCCAGATGGATCTTTTAAATTCCATGCTTCAGGTGCACCGATTGTCGGTCCACCGACATTTGGCGCTTCTTCATTAGTAGTGCTTTTTGCTGTTTCATGCAATTTATATGTTAAGTTCGGATAAACAGCTTTTACCTCAGGTAAAGAAGCTAAAGCAGCAACTTGATCTCCTGGGATAGAAATAGAGAATCCAGAAAATAACGTACTATACGTTTCTTTTATTTTTGCTTTCGGTGCTTTTTCTTTAATTTTCTTTGTTGTATCCTCTTGTGCCTTTTTTAGTTGTGCATGGTATGATTGCACATTTCCATTTTTTAAATCTGGAGCATGCTGAATGTTACTTTGTGAAGCGAGTGGAGCATGTTGCAATTCTACAATGACAGAAATTTCTTTTGATGTTTTTGTTTCAACATTTTGCGCAATTTTGTTTTCTCCCCATTGTTCAATGTTCGCTTTTAACTGTGGACTAAATTGTTTCTCCTTTTGCAGCGATTCAGCATGTGCGCTTAAAGCTCCAAAACTAGAAAAGACGAGCGCCATACTTAATAGTGTAGATGTAGTTTTTTTCATTGAAACTCCCCCCTAATAAAAAGTGCCAATATTCCGAAAAATAATCTTACATTTTTGTTATGAAATATAAAATCGAATGTTGGCTAAACTATACTTTCGACATAATTCATACCAATCCTCTTTGAATTAAAAATTTCTTGGGAAATTTTTTGGGATTATGTCGAATAGGTATTTTTTACATATTGTAGGTGGACATTGAGGAATGCTATGAGGGAAATGGAGGGGTGTTATGAAACGGTTCATAGTAAGCGTTGGTACAATGTTAGTCGTATTTTTATGTTCACCCATTAATAGTAGCGCAGAAAATAATGAAGCGAAAATTGCTTTTATTCGTCATCATGACCTCTGGATTAAAGTTGATGGAAAAGAAAAAAAACTTACAAAAGGAGAGTATATAACAGGGCCAAAGTGGTCTCATGATGGAGAGTGGCTGGCATATGTAAAAGGAAAGAAACAAGGTAGTCTTGAGTTATATCGGCTGAAAGATGGAAAGAAAGTTACGCCGTTTCACTCAGAAGCATCGAATTATCAATGGTCACCAACAGAAAATATAATTGCATTTATATTTACAAGTACATTACATACATTTGATGTAGAAAAAAAGAATACAGATTTTGAAAATGTATCGGCAGGTGTAGGAGATTATGCATGGTATCCTGATGGAAAGAAGTTTTTTGTATCCTCTGAAGCACACTTACTTCCAACAGGATGGACAGGGGCTCAGCTATATGAAGTGCAAAAAGATGCACATATGAATCCTCACAAAATGAAGCATTTGTATGCATTACCAAATGAACATGATGATTTCCTAGCATTAGTTGCAAGTGGCTTTCAGTGGTCGCCAGATCAAAAGTGGATTTCATTTTTAGCAGTACCGACAGCTTCATGGTCAGCTGATAGCAATACGCTTTGCTTAGTTCGTGCAGATGGTAGTCGGTTTGAAAAAGTAGATCAAATGTTATTAAACGCACAATGGTTTCAATGGGCACCATCAAAAAATATATTAGCTTATATTGAAGGGAGCGGAAGAGTTGCGTTAGAGAATAAACATTTAAAAGTAAAAGAACTGCCAGCACTTCAGCAGAATACATTTACGCCGCAAGGATATGTTGATTGGGATTTTGCATGGAAGAACGATAACGTAATTATCGTCTCTCGAGCAAAAGAGGGAGGATTTGAAACATTGCCAGAAAAAAGGCCACTACCATCTTTATATGAGGTTGATAGTACAAGCAATGTACAGCATCGAATCACAAAGCCACCTCATAAGCAGGGTGATTATCATCCAATCTTTATGAAGAAGAGCAATCAATTAATATGGATACGTTCAGACCGTAAGAAAGCAGATGTATGGCTTGCTCATAGAGATGGAAAGCATGAAATGAAGTGGATTAAAAATATAGATGTACCAGAGTGGTATTATGAGAAATGGAATTGGGGAAATGTTATCTCGGTAAAAGAAGAATAAAAAATGTGCCTAAAAGATAATTTTAGGCACATTTTTTTATCCTTTTCGGCAAGAAGACTCCATGTGATTTGTGTTACGGGTGAAACCCAACAATTCAG